>RPQK01000572.1 GCA_003819755.1 Acidobacteriota bacterium
GGGGGCCGGGGGCGGCGTGGTGGCGAAGGAGCTCGCCGGGGCTGGTCTCTCGGTGGTTTTGCTGGAGCGCGGCGGCTGGAGCCGTTTCGAAGACCACGACCACGATGAGCTGATCAGCCAGAGAACGACCGTTCTCGGTAATGCTTTCGGCCCCGATGATGAACGCCACCGCCGGGTCGTCCAGGTGTCCGATGACCAGTGGGGAGTCGTTCTTCCCAGCGAGGGCGCCTATAACAACAATGCGGCCTGCGTAGGCTCCGGCACCGTGAGCTATGGGGCCATGGCCTGGCGTTTCATGGAACAGGACTTTCGACTGCGGACCATCTATGGAACGCCGGAAGGCTCGACTCTGGACGACTGGCCGATAACATACCAGGATCTCGATCCGTGCTACGAGAAGGCCGAATGGGAGATTGGTGTGTCGGGCGACGACAGTCAGAATCCTTTTGCACCGCCTCGGCGCAAGCCTTACCCGATGCCGGCGCATCCGTATACCAGGGAAGGGAAGGTGCTCGAAAAAGCGGCCCTCCAATTGGGCCTGCATCCTTTCCCTATCCCGATGCTGCGTAACACCGTACCCTATCAGGGGCGGCCTGCCTGCATTCACTGCCGTTACTGTGTGGGGTTTGCCTGCGAAGTGAACGCCAAGTGCGGGACCCACAATACGGTGATTCCTGCCGCTATGCGGACCGGGAACTGCGAGGTGAGGGCCAATGCGGTGGCCGCGGAGATTCTCACCGATGAACGAGGCCGGGCGCGCGCCGTCCGATATTTCGACCAGGATGACCGGGAACAGACTCAGACAGCCGATCTGGTGGTTGTTTGTTGTTCGGCGACTGAAACTCCCCGGCTGTTGCTCAACTCCCGGTCCCGCCTTTTTCCGAGGGGACTCGGCAACCGGTACGACTGGGTCGGCCGGAATCTCCAGGGCCACGCCTACTCGGGTGCCTTCGGGACGTTTGCCGAGGAGGTGTATGACGACGTCGGCCCGGGTGCGTGCATAGCGGCCAATGATTACAACCATCGCCTTCCCCCCGGGCTGATCGGCGGATGCATGCTGGCCAACGAGTTCATTCGGCTTCCGTATCTTTTCGCGGGGCGGCATCCAGGCGGCCATCGGCGGTGGGGTCGGGAACACAAGGACTTCCAGCGCACTTACTACAAACGCCATGCAGGGGTCCAGGGTCCGGTTCAGGAAATGCCGGTTTTCGAAGCCCGAGTTGAGGTGGAGCCGGGGGTTCGCGATCACTGGGGGATTCCGGTTGCCAAGCTGTCTGGTCGAAGGCACGCGCACGACGTCGAGGTGGGAAAGTACATGGCAGCGCGGGCAGAGGAGTGGCTCAAGGCGGCCGGCGCCATCAGAACCTGGCAGAGAACGCCAGGACGCGGCTTGAGCGGCGGCCAACACCAGGCCGGGACCTGCCGGATGGGGAATGATCCCAAGAGTTCCGTGACCAACCGTTACGGACAGGTTCACGAGATCGATAATCTGTTCATCGCCGACGGCAGCCTGCACGTCAACAACGGCGGCTTTAACCCTGCGCTCACGATCATGGCGCTCGGTTACTGGGTAGGCGGCTATGTCAAGAAGGAATGGAAGGGGACAGGATTCAGGTCGTAGGTGGCCTCGGAGAGTTTCATGAAAAGAGCAGTCTTCATCCTGTTTGCATTTTTGTTCCTCGCCGTCCTCTCTCTTGGCTCCTACTGGCACCTGGCCGGCCCCGAGGCGACCTGTCTGCGATGCCACGAGATCCGCCCGGCCCACGACCTCTGGGCCCGCTCCGCACACCGGGATACCAAATGCGAATCCTGCCACGGGAATGCCTTAAGCAATGGTTTTCACAGTCTCTGGGAGAACTCCCGCCGCCTTGTCAGCCACTATTCGGACGAGCCTAAGGATAGCCTGCGCCTGAGCGAGGCCCAGGTTGTGGAGATGGTGGACCGGTGCAAAACGTGTCACGAGAGAGAGTTTGCCGACTGGATCTCGAGCGGCCATTCGGCCCGTTACTCCGATATCTTCCTCCATCAGGGCCACAACCAGGTCGAGCAGCTCAACTCAGACTGCCTGCGCTGCCACGGCATGTTTTACGAAGAGACTATCGAGGCTCTTGTAGCGCCGGTCAGCGTTCACGGTCCCTGGAAGCTGTTGGACGAAGCCCAGGGGCCGAAACCGACCATTCCTTGCCTGACCTGTCATGAGATCCACGCGACGGGCGTGGTGGCCGTTCGGCCGGATTACTCAAATCCCAAGGCCGTCGCGGCGGATCGAATACCGAGGCTCCCGAGGGTCAGCTTCTATGATCGGCGGGAGGCACGGCACTTTGAGGCCCGGGTGCTGCCTGCTCCGCGGTTATACGAGGGTGACCGAGCGCTGGTCGTTGCGGGTGACGTCCCGCAGCGGGTGTGCTTTCAGTGCCACGCCAGTACGGCTTCTCAGAAGGTAGGCGTGGGGGATGACCGCACGCCGCGGGGGGTGCACGAGGGTTTGAGCTGCCTTGCCTGCCATTCTATGCATTCGCTGGAGGCTCGACATTCCTGCGCCCATTGCCATCCCCGGCTCTCCAACTGCGGCCTCGACGTAGAAAAGATGGATACCAGCTTCAAATCGCTCGAGAGCCGGCACAACATCCACTTCGTCGCCTGCACCGATTGCCACCCGAACGGGGTGCCGAAGAAAGAATTGACGGCGAACCAAAAGCCGGCGGCCGACTGACGCCTGTTGTCCGTGTTGGTCCGTGTCCGTCCGTGGTGGTCCGTGCCTGCCCACGCCGAATTCAACCCTTATCCTCAGTCGTGTATTATGGATACGACTTCAAGGAGGAATCACATGTCAGAACGAGTCTATAAGAAGATTCGACTGGTTGGGGTGTCGAGGCAGAGTTACGAGAAAGCCATCCAGAACGCAATCGAGGAAGCCGGAAAGACCCTGCACGGCCTCTCTTGGTTCGAGGTCATGGAACAGCGCGGAGCGATAGTTGACGGCGTAGCCGAGTTCCAGGTGACGATCGAGATCGGCTTTAAGATCGAAAGAGCGAATGTGTAGATCGCTGGGTGCTATAGGTACGGAACTGTTATCCACGAATTACACGAATTAACACGAATTTGATCTGTCCACGAACCAACACGAACGAACACGAACCCAGACGCTTTTAGTTCGTGTTCGTTCGTGTTGGTTCGTGGACAGATCAAATTCGTGTTAGTTCGCGTAATTCGTGGATAACACAGTTCCGTACCTATAGCACCCAAGCAAACATCGGGACTCAGAGCCCCGCAATCACCTTCCGGTTCCTCGGGTTGTCGACCCGCTTTCCCTCCGGCGTGAAGAGATACGCGAAGGTGTCGCGGTGGCGCTCCGCGATTCGGCCGCGGACCATCTTGAGCGTGGCGTTTACCATCTGATTCTGTTCGGTGAACCCTTCTTCCAAGACGGCAAAGGCTGCGGGCAGCCATTTACTCGGGAACAGACCTTCCTGGCTCCCGCCTTCCCGATACTCGTCGATTTCTGTCTTCAGCAGTTCCAAGACGCGCGACTGCGCTTCGGCTGTTTCGACCGACAGGCCCTCGTGCCTGATCCAGTCCCGGATAGCCGATTTATTAGGGACGAGCAAGGCCACCGTGTAAGGAGACTGGTTGTTGTAAAGCATGATCTGATCGACGAACCGCGAAGCGGAGGTGATTGCTTCCTCAATCCCTTCCGGGCTGAACTTCTCGCCGTCGTTGCTGATAAGGAGGCTTTTCCGCCGGCCCAGCACGTGAAGGAAGCCGTCGGCATCCAGAAAGCCGAGGTCGCCGGTACGGAGCCATCCGTCGCGCAGAACTTCCTCGGTCGCGGCTTGGTTATCCCAATACCCGGCCATGACATTCTCGCCTCGCACCACTATCTCTCCGATCCGCCCTGGCGCCAATGCGGCCCCTTGCTCATCGCATACCCGGAGGTCGAGGTCCGGGACCAGCCGACCAGAGGAGCCAAGCTTGTGACGTGCGGGGACGTTCGCCGAGATGACCGGCGCCGCCTCGGTCAATCCGTAGCCCTGCAGCATAGGAATGCCAAGAGCATAGAAGAAACGCTGAAGCTCAATGTCGAGCAGTGCCCCGCCCCCGATAAAGAACTTCAGCTCCCCGCCAAATGCCTGCCGGATCTTGTTGAAAATGAGGACGTCGAAAAGCGAGACGATCGGTTTGAGCAGTGACCGGAAGCCCTTCCCTCGATTGAGACCATCCAGGTTGTAGGCGTAAGCAACGCGAAGCCCGGCGTTGAAAAGCGCTTCCGTCGTGCGGCCTTTTTGCTTTACTCCGTTCTCGATGTTCTTGCGAAAGTTGCGGGCCAGAGCCGGGACGCTAAACAAGAAAGTCGGCTTGAATTCGCGGATGTTCGCCGGAATGTTCCGCAACGTCTCCGCGTAAGTGCGGCCCACTTGTACCGCGCCCATACTGGCCCCGCTGGCGATGAGAAGGTAAAGGCCGGCCGTGTGGGCGAAGGAATGATCCCACGGCAGAATGAGGAGCGATCGATAGGTGGGAGGAATCTCCAATATGCGCGAGCACTGTTCGACGTTTGTCGTGTAGTTCCGGTGAGTGAGAATGATGCCTTTAGGATTCGCGGTCGTCCCGGAAGTGTAGCTGATCGTCGCCGGATCGGATTCAACCAAACCCTGCCACCGATCAACGAAAGCGGCTCGATTTTCGTCGAGGTACCTGGCTCCGGCTGCCATCACCTCCTGACGATTCGCACATTCCAGATCGTCATCACGAACCTCGTCCAGCACCAGGAGTTGGAGATCCGGCATCGACTGCTTGACGGCGAGAGCCTTCGGAACCTGAGTGGCGGAAACGATGAGCATCCGGGTGCCCGAATGAGAGAGCCTGAAACACAGCTCTCCCACCGCTTCTATCTTGACGGAAAGAGGGACACACACCGCTCCGGCGTAGAAGATGCCCAGCTCGGCCACCAACCAGTCCTTGCGGCCTTCCGACAGGAGAGCGACCCGATCACCCTTCGCGACGCCGTAGGCCATGAGACCTGCGCCGAACTGATAAACCTCCTCCCGGATCTGCCGGTAGGTGCTCCCCGCGTAGGCGTCGCCTGTCTTCTCTGACATGAGCAGGCTCTGGCCGTACTGCTCGACGCTCGCCTCAAAAAGGCGGGGAAGAGTTCTCGGATGCATAGGACGAATTATGAGGCAATCGGAGCGGAAAGGCACGAGCCTCTCCGAACCACCACGAACGTCTTTATTTGTCCACGAACCTGACAAACTGACAAGCTGACAAGCTGACAAGCTGACAAGCTGACAAACTGACAAACTGACAAACTGACAAACTGACAAGCTGAGAAGCTGACAAGCTGACAAGCTGACAAACTGACAAACTGACAAA
>RPQK01000573.1 GCA_003819755.1 Acidobacteriota bacterium
ACTTGAGCCTGCCGAGGAGCGATTGCGGCTGTTTCGACCAGCCCGGCGCGTCGTCGGCGTCCGTGCCATGCGCGCGGGTAAACGTCTCATAGTCCATTCGTCCGCCGGCGTCCGCCACTTCTCGCAATGCGGTCATCTCTTCGGGCCGGAGGCCGCGCCGGATAGCGGCAACGCCTTCTGAACTTCCCAGGGTGGCGCAGACGGCAGCCAGCATGTCCTCCCTCCGCGAAGAAGCCAGACCGATCCCTATTGCGCGAGCCATGCCGGCCAGTTCACCGGCAGAGTAAATGCCGTAGCAGTCGGGAAGCTGGGCGTCCTCCGACAGCACGCGCCGGCGCCGCTCGAGTTTCTCCTGCTCGACCTTCCGCCGCAGCTTTGAGATAGTCCTCTCGAGCAGCCGCGGCATCCTGAGACGCTTCCGGAGTTCTCTTACGTTCGGGTTGTCGGGGTCCACCTTGTTGGCCATGTCGAGCCAGCCGACCGCCTTCTCCATATCCCCCTCCGCTGTGGCCGCCTGAGTCTGGGTCGTGCAGTATGCCGCCATCGCTTCGGGATGGACCGTGTCCGGCAGGATCACCGTGTCGAGCAACGCGCGCGCCTCCGCGACGCGGCCCTCGCCGAGGTAGAGGCAGGACAGCGTGCACGGCGCGAAGACATAGCTCGGATCGATCTCCATGGCTTTGCGCAGGTGCGTCTCGGCTTCGGCTTTTCGCCCCTGCTGAACCAGCGCGACGGCCAGGTTATGGTAAGCAGGATGGAGCGTGGGCGCCTGAGCGAGGATCTCGCGCCACAGCTTTTCGGCCTCCTCCCACCGGCCGCGGCGTGCCGCGACTGTCGCCGCTTCGTAGAGCGGATACAACCCCTCAGGCAGAGGCACGCTCGCCGCCTCGGGGGTAATCTCGTTCTGCTGGGACTTGACGTCGACCCAGTCTCCGCGCAGCCACATTTTGTGGGGCGATTTGCTATCCCATACGCCCTTGTTGACCAATGTTCGCAGCGCACTGAGCCGTAAATCGTCGCTGCCGAAGGTCCCTTCGGCGATTCGCTTGAGCAGGTCAACGGCGCGAGGGTGGTCCATTCGGCCCAGCAGTTCGACCAGGTCGCTATCCCGGCCCGCACCTCGGCTTTGGTTGAGGAACGCGGCGACCATGTCCACCACGACCGGGTTCGTCAACAAGCGGGCCTTGGCTGGTCCGCCTTGATCTGCCTCCTGGACGAGCCTCTCGAACACATCGCGGGGCATGATGTCCTGCGGCTCGAAATACGGCCAGTTTCCCTCAATTGTATCCGGGCCGCGGCCGGCTTTTATCAGACTGACGTATTTCGCGGCGCGCGTCCCGAGTATCTCGCCTCGCCTTACGCGACGCAGGTGGTCCAGGGCCTGATCGAACAGCGCGAGATTGGCAGCAGCCATGCCGGCGTAGTAACTGACCAACCCGTGGCTGTCGCCGTTGTAACGCTCCACGGCGTTAAGAATCTCGCGATGTCGGCCGAGTCGCGCAAGCGCTTCGCACTGCTTGGTCAGTGCTCCAGCGTCGCGCGGCCTCATGCGCTGGGCGTCTTTGGCGACGGCTTCCGCGTCGCCGGGGCGGCCGGCCGTCAGGTACAGCTGCACGAGGTTGCTCAGCCCAAAGACGTTCTCGATCGGGACCTCGCGCAAGATGGTCTCCTGAATGTGGATCGCCTCGTCGATGCGGCCCTGGTTGAAAACCACAACGGCGAGGTTGTTATGGGCTGCGGGGACGAGCGGCGCGGCGGCGATAGCCGCCCGGAAGCTCCGTTCGGCTTCGGCGAACCGCTGGAGGTCGAGCAGCCGCATCCCTTCGGCATTCAGCCGCTCGCCTTCTTCGAGGTCGAGCACGATCGGCCGGCGGCCACCCCCCAGGTCCCGCCACGGATCGTCCCATGTCCGGGCCGTTCCGCCTGTCTGCGCCTGCCGGTCTTTCTTCAGACAGCAGAACTTGTATTTCTCACCGCTTCCGCAGTAACACGGGGCGTAAACGTCAATGTCCTGCAGCTGCATCTCTCTCCTCCCCGACAATCGATCCGCCTTTGCGAGTTTGGGGTGATGTTCCCATAGACGGGTGACGTTGATTTCGCCGCCTGGAGCTGCGCTGGGGCAAGCGGCGTCTCCCTTGTCCGCGCCGGTAGTACAGCCGAAGTCGTCGGCAACCGTGGATCCCATCTCTCTGGCGTGTTACCCAAATCAAATCGGGAGACGAGAACGGCTTAAAGATCGACCTGGTCACACACGACCTCCGAAAGTTCATCACCTTGATGCTGAAGAAGAACGGCTATGTCCTCGAACAGTTGTTCTCGCCGCTTGTCTTGTTATCTTCACCTGCCGACGGGCGAACAGGCCTCGTACAGCAACCGCCTGACCGAAATCGGGAGAGCCGTTTCGAAGGATTTCACTGAAGGCTATGGGTCCGAGGAGTATGTGCTCAGAAAAGCGGTACCTGGAACATATCGCATCGAGGTCGACTACTACGGGAGCGACGTTCAGAAATTGCAGGGACCGGTAACGGTCCAGGCGGACATCTATGCGAACTACGGACGCCCGAACGAAAAGCGGCAACGGGTCACCGTTCGTCTGACCGGCGAGAAAGACCGCCACCACATTGCGGATATCGAGTTCTGAGGGGCGCCCGCAGGGAGCGCAGGCGTCTCGCCGAAGGATTCACTCTTTTTTCCGAAGTCGGTGCAACCAGCCGCGGCGGTTGAGTGGCGCGTTTTTGGCGCTGTCCCGAAAATACGCTTCCACGACTTTCTTGCGGAGCGTGTCGGGCACGTGCCTCAAGCACAATCCGTTCGTAGTTCGTAGTTCCGCCTTCAGGCGGGTTTTTGACCCGCGCCGACAGCGCGGAAAAGCCCGCCTGAAGGCGGAACTACGAACGGATTGTGCTTCAGGCACGTGCCCGACACGCTCCGCAGGAAAAACGCGTGGGGCTCTCGAAACCAGTCTCGGGAACCGGTACTCCGTTCGCGTCTTTTCAGGCCCGGATTAACGAAGTTACCGAGCCATTCGCCAGCCGGAAGCCTCACATTCAGTCTTGCTTTACGGTCACGTGCCGCCGGCTGCGTGTTGGTTCGAGGTTGCCCTCAGAGTACGCTGCAGCCTCGAGGATGCACTTTGCCACAGCGGCCGGGATCCCGAGATCGACGGCATACGTGTGCTGGCCAAACCCCGGAATCGAAAAGTGTAGTTCGCTTTTGGCGACCTCTGTGCCGTTCTCTCGAGTGAGCGAGACGACGAGTCTCCCGCTGGCGGGCTGCTCGGCATCGTTCACCATCATGACAGCAAGCCTCTGTTTGGTGTTGGCTTTCAGGTTCGGCTGCCAGAAATTGATGTAAACGCCCAGCGGATTGAAGGCCTGTCCGACATAGTCTTCGAAATGCGGCTCCAGTATCAGGTTCTCGATATCGGAGAAATTGCCGCTGCTGTTGCTATACGGCACGCTGTAGGAAAGAAAGCAGAAGTGAATAACCCCGGCGGCCGCTCGATGGGCTCGCCAGAACTCCGTTAAACCGGCGAGCAGATAGGCCTGAAGCGCAAAGCGTTCTTTCGGCGTAGAATCGCCCGGAATGAGCTTCGACCAGGTTTCTCGCGTGCCGTCGGTCGGGCTGCCGTCCCTCTGCAGCCAGAGCCAATCGTACTCGTTGATGATGACGGCGTGCCCGGTCGGATTGGGAAGCGAATTGGTCGCGCCCGTCATCTTTTCGAGATCGGCCATGTTGAAAGCCTTGTCAATAAAGAGATAGGGATGGTGTTCCACCGGATCGTCGGGACCAACCGGAAGGTTATAGCCGTTATCCCACGCCCGATTCGAGAGATCGAGGCCGCGAATCTCACTGATGATCTGCGGCAGCCGATCGTTCAACGTTTCGTTCGAGGCGTCCCACAATCCGACACTTGGATGGTTCCACTGGTCGCGCATCCATTCCTTCAACTCCTCGGTTAACTCGGCGGTGCCCCACTCCTCTCGAAATTTGAAGATGTAGAACTCGTTGAAGATCAGCACGCCCTCATCATCCGCGATGTCGAGCCACATCTCGGGCGGCGGCCCGACGTGGAAGCGTATCGAGTTCCAGTTCATTCGCTTGGGAATTTGTCCCATCAGCTTGCGAACCCACTTCTCGTCCCAGGGCAGCCGCGCGGATTTGGGATCCTCCATGAACCGGTGCAGCGCGACGTTCGATCCTCGCAGGAAGTAAGGCTTGCCGTTCAGGTAGGCGCGCCGAGTCGCGGTGTCGAACCGCAGTTCGCGCATCCCGAATCGGGTCCGGAGGTCGTCTCCCTCGGAGCTGGTCAGGAGCTCATAGAGATGCGGGTTCTCGGGAGACCACAGAATCGCGCCCGGAAGTCTGACCGTTTGCCGGATCACCTTTGCTTCGCCGGCCTTAAGCGCGACTTTTCGAGAGACCGCCGGTCCTGATCGTACCTGTTGCCTCAGCGTGACCGTCCGCGGTCCCCCGTAGTTTCGTATCCGGGTCTCGATCAGTATTTCAGAAGTCTGGAGTCGCGGCGCCACCTGCACCGTCTCGATCACCGGGTTGTCGGTCAGGATCAAGGTCACGTTGTCGTAGATACCGGGCAACCAGTATTTCTTGCTGGGATCCGTCCCGGTGGGGACGGTTTCCGGGACGGCAAGGGGATGAGCGCCCAGCCGGACGACGAGATGGTTCTCCCCCTTCCAGTCAATCGCCTCGGTCAAATTGAAATAGCCGGCGGTGAAACAGCCGAAATGCTCGCCAATCTTTCTGCCGTTGAGCCAGACGGCGGTTCCGAATTGCGCTTTCGCGATCCGCAGGAGGGCGATCTGCCGGTGCTCTGCGGGCCGGAAGCGGGTCGAATACCAGAAGTAGTTGCGCGTTTGGTGTGAGACGCCGCGGGCCTCGGTCAGGGCCCCGGGATCCAGAAGCTTCAGGCGGACCCGACCGGCAATGTAAAGATTGCTCTCGAAGCGCCCGGCGTCCGGAAACGGGGGCGTGGCCAGAGAGACGAGGCCGGGAACGGGTGCCGTGTGAGTGAAAGCGGAGGGAATGTCTTGAGGGCCCACACTCTCGCCGATTTCCCACGTTCCGTTAAGAGACACGCTGACACGCCCGGCGAACACCGGAGCCGATATCAAGATCACGAGCGCTGACAAAAACACGAAACGGCCTGCTGGGACCGCAGGCGTCCCGGCCGCACCGGGGCGAGGGGCGTCCCGCCCCGTCCGGGTCGCCGGCACTCTCGATGGTGTGATTCTGAAGATTCGCATTTCACGCTTCCGAACAGTTCTCTGCGTCAATTCCCGCTTCGCAATTGATCGTGCACAGCTTACTCGAATGCGAAACAAAGGCAAACG
>RPQK01000574.1 GCA_003819755.1 Acidobacteriota bacterium
AAGAAGTCAGAAGTCAGGAGTCAGAAGTCAGAATGGGAAAGGATCAGGTTTCCATTCTGACTTCTGACTCCTGACTTCTGACTTCTTCTTTACCGTTCGTGTTGGTTCGTGGATGACACCTTCACGAGGCCCAAATCATGCAAGCCTTCTTGAGAAAAGCAAACTGGTTCTTTGACCTCCCGTTAACCGGGAAGACCCGGGTACTGATTGTGGTGGCCGTGCTGACTCTGATCGTTACCTATGTCTCGCCCCTCTGGTACATGGCCTTTTACTCGAATCAATATACCGACGGGCTGGTCCTCGATATATACACGTTCAAGCTGGAAGGCGGAAAGACGCCGAACCGGGACGATCTTCAGGAAATCAATTCTCTGAATCACTACATCGGAATGCGTCCTTTACTGGAGAGTGATTTCAGCGAATTTACGTGGCTGCCGTTCGTCATCGGCGCCTTGATGCTTCTGAGCCTGCGGGCGGCGGTATTAGGAAAGATGGCCAATTTGGTCGACGTGGTGATTCTGTTTGCCTACTTCGGGCTCTTTTCGCTGTGGAGTTTTTATCATCGCCTCTATATGTACGGGCACAACCTGGATCCGACGGCGGCCATCAAAGTGGAGCCGTTTACGCCGCCGATTTTCGGGGAAAAGGTGATCGCCAATTTCACGGTGCAGAGCTATCCGCAGATGGCTTCGTACGCGCTTGTCATGTTCTGGCTCCTCCTGATGCTCGCGGTCTTCTTCTCTTGGCGGCAACCGGAGACGGCCCGTTCGACAGTCGGAGAAGAGAAGCTTGGGTACGTTAGGTAAAGCGGTGCGCGGTGCCTTCCCTGGGAGCGCAGGCGTCTCGCCTGCACTGGGGCGAGGGGCGTCCCGCCCCGTTCCAGCCGATCGCACAGTCGATCTTGCCGGCGCCTCGGACGGGGCGGGACGCCCCTTGCCCCAGTGCAGGCGAGACGCCTGCGCTCCCAGGGAAGGCCTCTGCGTGCTCGGCGTATGGCTTCTTGCCGGTCTTTGCTTTGCGGCTCCAACCGGTACGAAAGTCACCATCGACGGCCTCCCCGGGCCCGGCTTCGCGACCATCCAGGCCGCCCTTGACGGCGCGCCGCCTGGGGCCGTCGTGAAGGTTCCACCGGGGAGATACCAGGAGAACCTGGTCCTGAAGAGGACGGTCAAGTTGCAGGGCGTCGGGCGGCCGGTGATTCACGGAACCGGGCAGGGGAGCGTCATTCTGATCCTGGCCGACGCCTGTGAGCTGCGGGGTCTGAGGATCGAGCACAGCGGGGGAGATCTGCAGGCCGAAGATTCGGGAATCCTGGTGAAGTCGCGCTCAACCGTTCTGGAGGGAAACGAACTTCGGGATGTCCTCTACGGAATCTACCTGTTGAGGGCTCCGGAGACCGTAATCAGAAACAACGTGATCGGTGGGCGCCCCGAGCTCGAGCTGGGCGAGAGAGGAGCGGGCCTGCACTTCTGGGACTCTCCTGATAACGTGGTCGAGGACAACACCATCTTCGATACCCGGGACGGCCTGTACATCCAAAGCAGTCCCGGAAGTCGGATCCGGCGGAACCGGGTCTTTCGAGTTCGCTACGGCGTGCACTACATGTTCTCGGACAAGAACAGTTTCGAGGAAAACATCTTTTGCGACAGTGTGGCCGGTGCCGCGATCATGTATTCCACTGACATTCAATTCCGCCACAACGCCTTTATTCACAACCGGGGCTTCAGCTCGTTCGGAATCCTTTTTCAGGATTGCGAGCGTTGCTCGGCCCATAGGAATTTCATAGTCGACAACGGGACCGGCATTTTCATGGAAGCGCTGCGCGACAGCTCTTTTCGCGAGAATGTCATTGCGGAAAACGACGTGGCCCTTCAGATGTTCAGCAGCGCCGAGGGAAACGTCTTCTCGGGGAACAACTTCGTCGAGAACCTGAGCCCTCTCCAACTGATCGGCAGTTCAACGACAACCCGCTGGGACGAAGGCGGCCGGGGGAACTACTGGAGCAACTACGCCGGCTACGATCTCGACGGGAACGGTATCGGCGACGTACCGCACAAGATCCAGAACGTTTTCGAGTACATGGAAGGGAACTATCCCCGGCTCAGGCTCTACCTGGAGAGTCCCGCGGCCCAGGCGATCGGGACGGCCGAGAAGCTGGTCCCGCTTGTCCGGCTGCCATCGACAGTCGATTCTTTTCCTCGCATGAAGCCGGTTCGACTGGCCTTCGCCGCGCAGCCAGGATCGCGCCCATATCTGGCCCAGTCGCTCCTCGCCTTGGTCTCGCTTGTCATGCTCGGTGCCGCGATTCAAACGATTCGCTGGGGACAGCGACGATGATCAGTATCACCGGGGTAAGCAAGAGGTTCGGCGACGTGGAGGCCATAAGTGACGTGTCGCTCGAGATCCGCCCCGGCGAGACTTTTGCTTTGCTCGGCCCCAACGGAAGCGGCAAGAGCACCACTCTGAAGTGCGTTGTCGGCCTGTCAGCCCCAAACGCCGGCCAGATCCGAATCAACGGGTACGATGTTTACAAACGACCTCGGGAGGCGCGTCGGCTCCTCAGTTATCTCCCCCAGCGGGCCGGCTTCCCGGAAAGCTTGACGATAAGGGAAGTGGCGGACTTCTACGGCAGGCTGCGGCTGACCGCACCAGGGAGATACTCCGAGGTAGCCGCGTCAACCCGCTTTGAATTCAATGGCTTGTCCGACCGGCCCGTTGGCACCTTGTCTGGAGGTATGCTTCAACGGCTCGGGCTGCTGGTTGCCTGTCTCCCCGATGTGCCCGTTCTGATTCTCGATGAACCGATGATCAACCTGGACCCGGAAGGTGCCGTGCGTTTCAGGGATTTCCTACTGCGGATGAAGGAACAGGGGAAGACGATTGTTTTCTCCTCCCACATCCTGACCGATGTGGAACAACTGGCCGATCGCGTGGGCATTTTCGTTGGAGGGCGACTGGCATCCGTTCAGTCGGTTGACGCCTTGCGGGAGGCTCTGAACCGGCAAGCGCGCATGCGACTGACTGTCAGTCCTCTGGACTGCCGCCTGGTCGACGCGGCTCTTCAGGCCGGCGCTCGCGAGGCGAGGGTAGACGGGCAAGCGCTGGTGGTCACGTCTTCGCCGGAGGCTCGCCTTCTGATTCTGAAGGCCCTCCAGACTGCTGGCGCCGATATTCTGCAGTTCACCACCGAAGAACCGTCACTCGAGGATTTCTACATGACCTACCTGCGTGAATCTCGTATGGCAAAGGAAAACGGCCATGAGAACTGATCGACTGGTGCCTCCGCTCCTGCTGGCCGGCGTGATGTTGGCCTTAGGCGGATGCTCGTCTGGTCTCGAGCCGGTCGATATTTTCCCGGACGACATGTGCAGCGCCTGCAAGATGGCCATATCAGACAAGCGGTTCGCCGGGGAGATTCTGTGGCAAGGGACGGCACGGAAATTCGACGACCTGGGCTGCATGGTGCGGACTATCCAAAAGGGTGGCGATAGACATTCGGGTTTCGTCGTCGATTTCGGAAGCCGGGAGTGGGTTAACGCCAAGGAAGCGTACTACGTGCGCAGCACCGAGATTTCGACGCCGATGCGGAGCGGGCTGATTGCGTTCAAGGATAGAGAGGCGGCCCAGCAAGCTGCCTCGAAATACGCCGGCCAGGTGCTGAACTACGACGACGTGTTCGGCTTGCCCGGGAAATAACGACCTGGGAGCGCAGGCGAGACGCCTGCGCTCGCAGGTCCAGAAGGTATCAATGGATCTTAAAGCCATACGAACCATCGCCCGCCTGGAACTGATCATCAACATCCGCAACCGGTGGATACTGGTTTTCGCCCTCGTTTTTGGCGCCCTGGTTTTGGCCATCTCGTACTTCGGGCTGGCGACCGCCGGGGCCGTGGGTTTCCAAGGGTTCGCCCGCACCTCAGCCAGCCTCATGAACCTCGTTCTTTACGTTGTTCCGCTGGTCTCGCTCTTGATGGGGACGCTCAGCCTGACAAGCGACAAGAGTACCGGGGAAATGGTTTTCTCCCAGCCGATAACGCGAACCGAGATTCTGCTCGGAAAGATCGGCGGTCTGTTCGCTGCTATTGTCGTCGCGACGCTTCTGGGTTTTGGCGTGGCCGGCCTGGTGATCGCCTTCAAGACGGGGACGGAAGGCGCCCTCCGCTACCCGCTCCTGGTCGCCCTGTCTTTGGCTCTGGCCCTCGTTTTTCTCTGCCTGTCTGCGGCTGCCGCGATGGTGTGCAGACGCAAACCGATGGCTTTCGGTCTCGCCCTCTTTGTCTGGTTCTTTTACGTGCTCTTCTACGATCTCCTGGTTATCGGCGGGACCTTCCTTTTGCCCGAGAGAACGGCCAACATCTTCCTCTTTGTGTCGCTGTTCGGGAACCCGGTTGGTGTGGTCCGCGTGGCGAGTCTGATTGCTTTGAACGGTCAGGAGATATTTGGACCGGCGGGGGCGGCCCTCATCCGGTTCCTCGGCGGCAGCGGACCAAGCGTCGCGTTCCTGCTCGGTGCGCTTTTCCTCTGGGTCCTGGTACCGCTTCTACTTGCCCGCCGGTGGCTCGAGCGTCAGGATATCTGACCTCGGCCGAAAGAAAATTTCGTCGCTTTCCACTCATCCATCGCCTCAAGTTGGCGCTATCATTAGAGATATGAAGAATCTCATCATCTCGTTCGCTCTCCTGGCAGTGCTCGTTTCGCCGGCCCTTGCCCAGACCGAAGTCGAAGGCTTTGTCGGGTTCTACAACCCGGGAGGTCAGCTGACTCTGCCCGATTTCGACAACGGTATGGCGGTCGGTTTTCGGGTTGGGCAGTCGTTCCTGACTGTTCTGGGAACGGAATTCGGCTATACCGCGGCAGCCGGCCTCAGTAGCCAGTTCGGGGATTTCGATGAGAATATTCACCTGCTCAACGCGAACTTCCTCGTGCAGCTCCCCGCCGCCGGATTCGTTCCGTTCGCGACCTTCGGTTTTGGGGGCGTGGTCGGACAGCGGGATACCAGTTTCCGGATTCGAAGTGCGTGGACCTGGAATGCCGGAGGGGGGCTGAAGATACGGAACATCGCCGGCCCTGTGGGCCTGCGCTTTGATGCCCGTTATTACGCGATTCCAGACGGGCTCGAGTTGATCTCGCCGCCCCCGAGCCTGAACCGGGCGAATTTCAACCTGCTCGAGGTGAGCGCCGGGGTGCTGTTGACCTTTTGACGAAGAAGGACCTTATCCACGAATTACACGGCGCGGCGTAGCCGCAACCAAAAGCCTGCCCGATGAAGAAGAAAGACAGAATGTCGAATATCGAATATCGAATGTCGAATGTCGAAGTGAGGAAGAAATGATCA
>RPQK01000575.1 GCA_003819755.1 Acidobacteriota bacterium
ACGCCAAGCATTTGAGTTTGCGTGAGGAGGCGCCGCGTTTCATCTACATCCCGGTCGCGCAGCGCCGCGATCCGTTGCGCCGGCTGACGCTGGCGATCAAGACTACGGGTAATCCCGCCAGCCTGGTACCCGCCGTGGAACGGGAAGTCCGCCGGCTAGCCGCGGATATCCTGGTGACCGAAGTCACGACGGCCGAGCGCCAAGTGGAAGCATCCCTTCTCCAGGAGCGCTTGCTCTCCACCATCTCCGGCTTTTTTGGCTTCCTGGCACTCACGCTTTCGGCCGTTGGAATGTTTGGCCTGCTGGCCCACATCGTACAAAAGCGCACCGCCGAGATCGGGATTCGTATCGCTCTCGGCGCAGAGGCCGGCGCCGTCGTGCGAATGATTCTGGGGCGAAGCTTGTTGCTGGTCGCCATCGGCATCGCTATCGGAATACCAGCGGCAGTGTCGGCGGCGCGACCCCTGGCAAGCCTCCTTTATGGACTGCAAACGACCGACATAACGACTGTTACGGCGGGGGCCATAGTGCTGGCCGCGGCTGCGATCCTGGCCAGCTACATCCCGGCGCGCCGAGCCTCTCGCATCGATCCGATGTCCGCCCTGCGCAGCGAGTGAGGTTGTGGCGAAAAAAAGACCTCGAGGACCCCAACGCCAGGTTCGTCCTTGGGGTCTTTGAGGTCCTTGAGGTCTTTTTCTCACTCGGTTTCATCGCTTGTCTTGCTTGCCGACACCAAGCCAGGAGAGCACTTCGTTCTGAAAAGCAGCCGGCTCTTCGATCGGCGAGAAGTGCCCGCTGTTCCTGAAAACAACCAGTTTCGAGCCCCGGATGCCCCTCTTCATCTCCTCGGCCTTCCCCAAGGGGATGGAATCTTTGGCTCCGGCCAGTATTAGACTCGGGGCAGAGATTTGTGGCAACCGGTCGCGCGCGTCAAATTTCGGCCATTCGTTGAGCGAGTAAACGAAATGACGCCAACTGAGCGGACAGTCCTTGAGCAGTTGCTCAACTTTCGGCCTTGTCGCTACGGGATTCGCGGCGGCAATAGACACATATTCGTTGAGCCAGACCCCACGGAGGCGCGCGTTCTTCTGCTGATCGCTGAGTTCCTTCTGCTTCAATTCTTCGCCCAGGCGTTGATACGCCTTCATGACCTCCGGATGGGCCGCGCCCATCGCTTTGTTGTCCTCTTCGGTAAAAGACGCCGTGCCGTGCAAAAAGACCGCCTTGGCGATCGTCTCAGGTTTCTCGCTCGCCAGTAGAAGCAGGTTCATGGCGCCGTTTGACCAGCCGATCGCATTGACCTGGCGAAGCTCAAGGTGTTCGCGAAGCGCATCGAAGTCGCGACGCACGGTCGCGGCACTCATGTCGGAATCCGATTTGACAGGGTCGGACGCCCCCATCCCCCGCGGGTCAAAATAAACCAGGGTCAGCTTGCTTTCGAGCGGCCGATAGAAGGTGCGCAGAGGGGCAACGTTGATCCCCCAAGCGTTCGGCAAGACCATCAAGACCGGGCCTTTCCCGTGGACTTCGTAATGAATTCGGGCACCGTTCAACTGAGCATGGAAGGTGCCGTTCTCCAGGGCCTTCTGTCCCTGCATCTTCCCCGCTCGACCGGGTTGGGGTTGGGAGAACGCCATGGACGTGACCAGAAACGGCAGCAGAGCCAGGTACCGGCAATTCGACATGGGACCTCCTGGACTGATGATGACGGAATATGACGGGTACATTCGATTATCGCCGAGCCAGCCGGACCGCGGCAAGTCACGGAACTAGTCGGATCGCAGGGCAACTGCGGGTGAAATGCGCGTCGCCCGAAGGGCCGGAAGGGACGTGGCCAGCAGAACGACGAGCAGCATTCCCAGCGGCGCCGCCGCGAAGGTCAACCCATCCGTCACGCCGATACCGAAAAGCATCGTCTTCAGCAAACGCGTCAGCGCGAAAGCGCCACCCAACCCCAGCACGATCCCGAGAGCCGCGAGCGACAAGCCTTGCCGGACCATCATCCGGACGACATCCGCCCGGGCCGCCCCCAGCGCCATGCGCACGCCGATCTCGTGCTTGCGCTGCGCTACCGAGTAGGCCATCAGCCCATAGATGCCGACCGCAGCCAGGACGAGCGCGATCCCTGCGAACAGGCCGAGCAACATGGTATTGAACCGCGGCTGTGAAACCGCCCCGTCCAATGCTTGTTCCAACGTATCAATATCCGCCAACGTCACACCGGCATCGATCGATTGAATTTCATTGCGCAGCCGAGCGGCAAGGAGCCCGGCATCCCCCGAGGAGCGGATCGTCAGAAATGCCGGTGGGAAGTAGTTCTGGGCGAACGGCATGTAGTAGGCTGGGTCCGTGTCGGTTGAAAGGCTGAGGTATTTCACATTCCCGACCACCCCCACGATTTCCATCCACCTGTCGCCGTACTTGACGTGCTTGCCGAGCGCTTTCCCGTCCGGAAAAAAACGGCGCACAAACCCGTCGCTCACAAGCGTGACCGGAGGGGCCTTTTCATTGTCGTAGTCGGTGAAGTATCGGCCCTTGATCAGCGGGATGCCCAGCACCTGGAGAAAATCCGGACCGACGGTGGCGACGGTAACGACCGGGTTCATCTCTCCAGGGCCCAGAGTCTGTCCTTCAAGGCCGAAGCTGTCGGCGTCGCCCTGCCGATTGGGGGGCAAAGAATTGGTGACCGCAGCCATTTCCACGCCGGGGACGCTGCGCGCAAGTCGCAGCACTTCAGCGTAGAAGGCAAGTCCCGTGTGCTCGTCATCATACTTCGGGTCGCCGGGCGAAATCCGCATCGTCAGGATCTGCTCGGGAGGAGCAAAGAACCCGCCGTTGACCCGCTGGAGATTAAGAAAGCTGCGCAGGAGCAATCCGGCGCCGATGAGGAGCGTGAGCGAAATCGCGATCTCAGCGACCACCAGGGCGTTTCGGGCACGCCCGCGGGCGAGACTCCCCCCTCCAGTCCGGCCACCCTCCTTTATCGTCAAACTAAGATCGGCGCGCGAGCTTTCAAGCGCCGGCACGAGTCCGAACAGAATTCCGGCGAGCATGGAGGCGAAGGCCATGAAGCCCAGCGCACCCCAATCCAACCGGACGAAATCGATCAGCGGCAGGTCACCCGGATTCCAGACACGGATCAGTTTGATGGCGCCCCACGCCAGGGCCAGTCCTGCCATCCCGCCGATGCCTGCCAGAAGGACGCTCTCGGTCAACAGTTGGCGAACCACGCGGCCGCGGCCGGCGCCCAGGCTGAGCCGCAGTGCCACCTCGCGCTCCCGGACCGTCGCGCGCGCCAGCAGGAGATTGGCCACATTGACAACTGCGATAAGAAGCACTAATCCCACCGCCCCGGTCATGACCAGGATCGCCGGTTTTACGGTTGTGCCCAGGAGCGCATCGCGCACTGTGACCACCGGCATTCTCGCCCGCTTGTAGTATGGGTTTTGCTGGGCCATCAACTGCCCGATGTTGTTGGTCTCCGTTTGCGCCTGCTCGAGCGTGACGCCGGACTTCAGGCGGGCCAAGCCTCGGTAGAACCACGGGCCATATCGTGTCGGAGGAACCAGGGGCAGGTTAGTCCAGAGTTGCGTCTCGGCGCGCGGGAAGCGGATCGCCTCCGGCATCACCCCAATGACGGTGGCCGAAGCGCCGTTCAGGATGATAGTCCGGCCGAGGACCGTGCGCTCTGCGGCAAAGCGCCTCCGCCAGATGGTTTCGCTCAGGACGACGAGCGAGGGCGTGTTCGGCCGGTCCTCCCCGGGCACGAAAGTCCGGCCGAGGAGCGGACGCACCCCGAGCGTAGAAAAGAAGTTCGCTGTCACGACGCTGCCCACCACCTGCTCAGGGGTGGCTTCCGGTCCGCCGATGTCCATTCTCTGGTTGCGATAAAGGCACGGATCTTCGAACGCGTGGTTGTTCTGCTTCCACACCAGGTAGTCGCGGATGCACATCGTGCCGAAGATGTAGTCCCGCTGGGCATAGTTCAAGCAGACGACTGCCACGCGATCGGCATCGGCAAAGGGCAAGGGCCGGAACAGCATGCCATAGACAACGCTGAACATGGCGGTGTTGGCGCCGATGCCTAAGGCCAGCGCCAGGAGGGCAACGAGCGTGAACGCAGGATTCTTGCGCAGAGTGCGGGCGCCGTAGCGCAGGTCCTTGCCAAGGTCTTCAATCCAAGTGACACGGCGCATCGTTCGGCACTCCTCTTTGTTTTGAGTAATCGCGCCAAGGGCGCGCAGAGCGGCGTAGCGTGCCTCCTCTTGGGAAAGGCCAGCAGCCAGCCCTTCGTCAATCTGACATTGGAGGTGGTACTGAAGCTCTTCGTCAAGCTCCTGTTCGACCTGCTTTGGCTTGAACAAAGAGCGAAGCCGAAGACGAAGCAGTTTGAGCTTATCTGACATCTCACAGTCCCCTATATGGTCCGCACGATCAGCGAGATGGCGGCCGAGAGCCGCTCCCATTGATCCGCCTCTTTGGCCATCGCGCGGCGTCCGGTGGAGGTCAGTGAATAGTACTTGGCGCGACGGTTGTTTTCCGACACCTTCCACTCGGCCTCGATCAAGCCTTGCTGCTCGAGCTTGTGGAGCGCCGGATAGAGTGCGCTCTGGCCCACCTGCAACACCTCGTTTGACATTTGCCGGATCCGCTGCGCGATCGCCCAACCATGCATCGGCTCCAGCGCGAGGATCTTCAGGATCAGCAGATCCAGGGTCCCCTGCACCAGATCAGTCGGCTTGCTCATGGCTCCTTCCCCTCAGTAACTGACATAAGCATGCCGTAGTCGGGCAACCCAAGTCAACAGACGATGTGATTTGGGCAGCACGCCCTCAAAGCCCGACGCCTGCTCAAGCGGACTCACTGGCACGATCCCCGGGTCAGCGCGCCAGGACCTGCACCGTGGCGAGCTGGGAGACGCCGTTGATGAGGCGATTCTGGATCATGACTGCGGCCAGCCCGGTTCCCGGACCCGTCCGGATACTTCCGCTGAAGTCAGAGAAATCGACCGGCCTATCCCACTGCATTTCATCAACGAAGCGGGCGAGCTTACCCAGGGCCGGAAGGTCAACTTGGGTGGTGGCCAGGACGGCGCCTTCCGAATCGAGGAGCTCGAGTTTAACGGCGGTCCGGTCCCCGCTCAGATTCTGGATGGCAACTCCAGTTCGGATCTCGACTCCCCGGGTCTGCACCGGCCCCGCAAATCCCCTCGTCAGCTCACCGCCAGCTGGGATCCCCTCCGCTCCGAAAGCGCCTCCAAAAACGATGACTCCACCCACGGGAGCATC
>RPQK01000576.1 GCA_003819755.1 Acidobacteriota bacterium
AAGAGTCAGGGGGTTGGCGTACGCTGGCATGCCAGCGTACGCCAACCCCCTGACTCTTCCCGGCGCCCTCCCCTGACCGTGACGATCCTGCCTAACGGGTCTGCCTGTCGGAACATAATCGGAACACTACTCGGCGAAAGAGTCAAAATCCTGGGAAAATCCACCGAAAATGGGGGGATTTTCTCCCCGCCTGTAAGTCCTTCCGAATGCGTGAGAAATCGGGGGCGTTGCTAGATATTGGTGGGATATTGGCAGATATTGGCTTCCGGTTCCAAAGACTCAAAATCTGGCGAGGTTAACCACCTCGTGGGGGTTCGACTCCCCCCTCCGGCACCAATCCCGCTGCTCGCCGCACCTCCCTCCTAAGCTTGGGATCGTAAGATGCGGAATGCGCGGCAAGTGGGTAGCCGAGCTCTTCAGAAGCACGCCGGTACGAGTTTGTAGGTGCGGCCGACTGTTTCTAGGATCGGGGGCGAGTTCGGCGAGAAATTTGGGGTTCCGGCCGCTCACCGCTACAGCACGCCTTGGAGCTACAAACTCCTGTTCGATCAGCGGCCCGATGCCGTCGTAATCGAGACTCGGCCTCCGGAACGCCTTTGCTTCCACTACCATCAAAACGTCAAACGCAATCCGAGCTGCACCTCTCTCATGGGCGCGGCTGTCAGGATCCTGCCAAAGTTTGTCCGATCATTCATGGCCGTCTCCGGATTCTGAAGATTAACCAGGTTGAAAAAGTTGTTGGCCTCGAATCGGACCTGGAGGCGAACCTTTTCGCCTGCCGCGAAGTCCCGGAACAGGGACAAGTCGACTTTTTTGAAGCCGGGACCGTCGATGATGTTGCGACCCGAATTGCCGTACTCCCCGGTTCCCTGAGACGTGAGAGCAAAGGCATCGGTATCAAACCACTGCCGGACGACCTCACCTCGCGGCCGGTTCGGGTCGAGGCGGGGATTTCCTATGAGATTCGCCCTCTCGATCCAGCCGTCGTAGTTGCGATCTTCGCCGTTGCTTACCGTAAAACCTCGTCCGCCGCCGGCCTTCGCGATCGCAGACAGTCGCCAGTCCTGAACGAGACTTCGAACCGGGCGAGGCAGTCGCTTTCCATAATGCAGCAGCCAAACCGCGGCCAGAGAGAACACATGCCGGCGATCCGAGCTGCTGCGCCCCCGGTCGGCTCGGATATGCCACGGATCCTGGACGGTACTCCTGCCGCCTCCCTGCGAGTCGGCGTCATCGATAGACTTGCTCCACGTGTAGTATCCCTTAAATTGGAAGTCATGAGAGAAGCGTTTTTCGGTGGTGATTTGGAGGGCGTGATAGTTGGTGTTGAGGACGCTGTTCAGCAGGGTGATGTCTCCGAATACACCGGGAAGAACCGGCCGACGCAGGTCTCGGTTGGAACTTGTGGCCGATGGATTCCAGACCGGCCGGTTTAGCTGCTCGTCCAGGTACCAGTGGTGGCCTAATGAACCGACGTAAGCGGCGCTGATCCTGAGATCGGACATCAGTTGGTGCTCCAATGAGAGATTAAGCTGGTAAACATACGGCACGCGGAAATCGAGGCTGGGGCCGCTCAGGTTTGTCGGGTACAGAAACCGCGGAGACTTTTTTGAGTAGAAGTACGGAAAAGGTCCCTTACCATCCGGCTGGTTGGCATACGGTTTTGATAGAGAGCCTGGGTTGTTGAACCACTGCCTTGCTGTAAACGGCTGGTTGTCGGCCGTGATGTTCCACATGGTCGCCGACGTCGTTCCGAAAAAAATCCCCGCGCCGCAACGCGCTACAGTCTTGCCATGGCCGAGGGGATCCCACGCCAGTCCAAGTCGCGGCATAACGTCGTCCTTGTCCGCCTCGACAATGGCGCGCCCGACGCCCGCATCTCCGGGGAACAACAGACCGGGCGGAGCGCCAGGGACGATCTCCGAGCGTCGCCCTTCCACGAATGTGACTTTTCGGTCCAGTGGGTCCCGGTAAGGTAACTGCAGGTCGTAGCGAACCCCGAGGTTCAGTGTAAGTCGCGAGTGGATGCGGATGTCGTCCTGAATGAAGCCGGCAAAAAACCAACTGTTATCGATCTTCGTGACCGGTGAATCCTGCTTGACCCGAATCGGCAGGCCCAACAAAAAATCACCCAGCGAGTCGCCGCTCCCCCCGGTACGAGTCCGGTTGAAGTCGAATCGTCCGTAATTGTCCAACGTTGTATCGTCAATGATCTTCTCCAACTGGGCCTCGCCGCCCGTCTTGATGCTGTGACGGCCTCTTGTCAGACTGAGCAATTCTCGGAGGTGGTAATTGTTTCCGCCCGCGAAGGGGCCCGCCGTGGCAACCGACATGTCGAAGCGACCATTCACCAGGATCCTCGGCAGCGTTCGCGGCCCTTGGATTTCGACCTCGGACCCCAGATCCCGGGCAGAGAGCTCAGGGAGATTCACGCGCCTCTGATCGCTTCGGAGGTAACTCGCCCTCAGCACATTAACCGTCGTGTCGTTTAGCGTCCAGGTATCCCCGATGCTGACATTGAGTTGACCGGAATCCAGCTTTCGAGACACCCAGCCCGGTATGTTCCCGTCAAACGGGTCCAGGTTTGCCAGAGTCGAGTACATCAGACTGGCGTCCAATTGGTGATTAAGTCGTGGAGCGTAGGTGATCTTGCCCTGGAACGTGTCAGTGTCGGTGGGCTTGGGCGCCTGGCCCTCCAATCGGCCGTTGGGCAGATTGGGCAGGGGCAGGTAAGTCTCGAGGATCTTTCGGGCCACCGAGTCGAATCGCACGGCCGGTATACGCGCGTCCGGGAAGGGTGCGCCGGTCAATGGATCCAGGGGCTTTCTGGGTGACGCAGAGAAGTCGCCCATCCTCTCCAACGCAGTGGGCGGAGTGGCTGAGCGCACATACTCCACTCCCCTTTCCCGCAATCCGTCAAAGCTGAAGAAGAAAAAAGCCTTGCTTCTGACAATCGGTCCTCCAAAGGTCCCGCCGAAAACGTTCCGCCGCAACGGTTCCTTGAAGGCCGTCTCACCAGGTGTCCAGCGATTGGCGTTTAGCTTGTCATTGCGCACGAATTCGTAGAGAGAGCCGTGGAAGTCGTTGGTTCCGGACTTCGTTACAACGCTTATGACACCCCCCGCGAAACGTCCGTATTCCGCCGAGAGGCCGTTCGTCGACACCTGGAATTCCTGAATGGCATCGGGGCTCGGTGTCTGCCCGCCCTGGTTTCGCAGGCCTATGACGTTGCTGCCTCCGTCAAGAAGGTAGTTGACAGTGCCACCGCCGGCATTGGCGGACCCGCTGACCGCCGTGTCCTTTTGAGTCGCGGAGGAGCTGTTGCTCGACTGACTGTCTACGCCAGGAGTGAGCTCCAGGAGGCGGTACACATCTCGGTTGACGAGCGGGAGGTTGTCTATGTCGACACTGTTGATCGTCTGGCCCGTGGCGCCCCCGCTCGTCGTCTGAACCAAGGGCGCTTCTCCGATGACGTGAATGGACTCGCCCACATCCCCTGGCTCAAGGATGGGGTCGAGCCGATTGCTTCGATTAACCTCAACCACGACTCCTTCACGAACGAAGTGTTTGAACCCTGCGAAAGCGACCTCGAGACGATACTGGCCGGCTGGCAGGAACTCGATGAGGTAGCTACCTGAATCATCGGTCAGGCGCGAGCGCGACAAACCCGTCTCCGGATTGGTAACGACAACCTGCGCGCCGGGCACAGGCGCGCCGCCGGCAAGACTGACGAGGCCGGCAACCGCGCCCGTTGTCCCTTGCGCTCTCAGCAGAGACGGAAATTGAACCGACAGAAGAACGGAAAGGGTAATAGCGGCGAAAAGAAGGCGAGAGGGCATAGTAGCTCCTTGGTTCTAATCAGCAGAACACGTTGCGCACACCAGAATAGAATGCGCGAAGCGCTCCTGTCAATCGGTCTTTTTTCATCCCCTCCGCTGGTGGGATCGCGCCGCGGCCGGGAGGTCGCTTCTGCCCGCAAAAGTCGTTTGACATGCGCCCCTCCTTGCATCAGAATTCTGAAGAAAAGAATGAGTTCTAATAAGCAGAATAGTACCAACGAACCGGGAGGCAGCAATCATGGAACAAACTGGACGAGACTTAGGACGGAGGGGCTTTTTTAGCCGGGCCGGACAACTGCTCTTCGGGGCGGCGGCAGTGGGGACAACACACGTCGGCCAGGTCGCGAGCGCTCCCTTGGCGGACGCCACTTCAACTTCTCCCCAGCTCGTTATTGACTCCCACACGCATTGCGGAGAGAACGAGAAGTGGGTGAGCGACATGGTCCGGGTCTACCAGCCCCGAAAAGTGATGGCTTGCGTGCTGACACGGATGGCGCAGATGGAACTGATGCGGAAGGCGATAGCCGATCACCCGGACGTTTTCGTCGGATACGGCTACGTCGATCTCGACGACCGTAATGCGGTCCGGGAAATTGAGACTTTTCACAAGAACGGGTTTATCGGCATGAAGTTCCACAGCCCCCAGAAGGATTATGACGATCCTGGCTATTTCGAGGTGTACCGTTTGTGCGAGCACTTCCGGATGCATATGTTGTTCCATACCGGCATCTGCAGCCGCAAGATCTCCGATACGCCTCGGCTGCAATCCCCGGGCCGGATGAGACCGATGACCCTCGATACTGTCTGCCGCATGTTCCCGCGTGCAACCGTGCAAGGAGCTCATCTCGGCAATCCCTGGTACGACGAAGCGGCGGAAGCCGCCCGATGGAGTCCCAACCTGTTCTTTGACGTTACCGGCTCAACCCTGCTCAAATTCATCAAGCTTGGCCGCCTCGAGAGGATGAGTGAAATTCTGTGGTGGGCAAGCGACGAGGCGGTTGACAATCCTCACACACTGAAAGGCGGCCCTGGCGCCTGGGAGCACATCGTTTTCGGGACCGACGAACCGCCGGCGGGGCTCGAGTCGAACATCGACCGATTTCAAAAGATGATGGATGCCAACCACGTCCCACAAGCCGACCGCGAGAAGATGTGGGGCCTGACCATCGCCAAGGTGCTGGGAATTGACCCCAAAAGCCGGCGGCTGATGCCCAGGGAGGGCTAGGCGGCGTTGTTGCCGAAATACGTTCTTAGGTCCGTAGGACTGCCACGTTTATAGAAACCGGTCATCAGAGGCGACAGCAGGTCCGTCGGACTGACACGTGTCTTGCGGGGCTCGATTGAACACGTGTCAGTCTTACGGACCTGCTGTCGCCTCTGATGACCGGTTTCTATAAACGTGGCAGTCCTACGGACCTAAGAACGTGGAGGCAGCGTATTGTCCC
>RPQK01000577.1 GCA_003819755.1 Acidobacteriota bacterium
ACTCCATATGGCCACCGCCTTGGCGCAAAATGCTGACATACTCCGGTTAAATGGATACCCCAGATGAGCGCTTATGCCCCGAAGGGGGTCGCGCAGCAGAGCCCCGGGTCGGATTTCCGTGTCCGGGACAAGCGGACACACGAGCAAGCACGGCGGAAGATCGAAGCGGCGTTCACCGGGGTACGCAGTCAGAGTGAACCTGCCTGTCCGCGATCGCCCGCGTCGGTCCGTGGTTCGTCCTTTATGGCCCGACTAAGAACAGCTTGAACACGCCTCTGGAAGGGGGCAGAATAGGAGCCGATTATCTATCAGGAGGCGCAATGCCCGACGGTATCACGAACGACCAACTGGAGAAGTGCCCCTCTGGCATTCGGGGACTGGATGAAATAACCGAAGGGGGATTGCCCCGCGGCCGGCCGACGCTGGTCTGTGGCGGCCCGGGATGCGGTAAGACTCTGATGGCCCTCGAATTCATCGTCCGTGGTATCCGGGATTTCGGGGAACCGGGCGCTTTCATGGCGTTCGAAGAAAAGGAGCAGGAATTGATTCAGAATTCCGCCTCCCTTGGCTTCGACCTGCGTACCCTGATCGCCCAGAAGAAGCTGGCCACCGACTATGTGCACATAGAGCGCAGCGAAATCGAGGAGACCGGGGAGTACGACCTGGATGCACTCTTCGCCCGCCTGGCGGGCATTATCGACGAAGTGGGGGCGAAGCGAGTTGCTTTGGACACGCTCGAGGCTCTGTTTGCCGGGCTGCCCAATGAAGCCATCGTCCGGGCCGAGCTGCGCCGGTTATTCCGCTGGCTCAAGGAAAAAGGAGTGACCGCGGTTATCACAGCCGAACAGGGCAAGTCGACGCTTACTCGTCATGGCCTCGAAGAATACGTGAGCGATTGCGTGATCTTCCTCGACCACCGGGTAACAAATCAGATCGCCACCCGCCGGCTCCGTATCGTCAAATATCGGGGCTCCAAGCATGGTACCAACGAGTACCCGACAATGATCGACGAGCACGGGTTAAGCGTTCTGCCGATCAGTTCGCTGGGTCTCAAGTACGGGGTCAGCAAAGGATTCGTCTCGAGCGGAATTGACCGTTTGGACGTGATGCTGAGCGGCAAGGGTTTCTACAAGGGAAGCAGCATACTGATATCGGGTACCGCGGGGACAGGCAAGAGCAGTTTCGCCGCGGCCTTTGCCAACCGGTCCTGCAGCGAGGGTCGGAAGTGCCTTTATTTCTCCTATGAGGAATCGCCCGACCAGATCCTGCGGAATATGCAGTCGATCGGCGTCAACCTTCGCCAGTGGGAAAGCTCCGGAATACTGAGGTTCGAGACGGTCAGGCCCACCCTGCACGGTCTGGAAAGTCACCTGGTTAATGCTCACAAGCTGTGCGAGGAGTTTAGCCCCGAGATTGTCGTGGTTGACCCGATCACCAATCTGACCTCCGTCGGTACAGTCGGTGAAATCACCGCGATGTTGACCCGGTTGATCGACTATCTGAAGAACCGGCAGATCACGGCGCTGTTCACCAGCCTGACGGAGGGGGGCGGCGCGCTCGAACAAAGCCAGGTGGCAGTCAGTTCGCTCATGGACACCTGGCTGCTCCTAAAGATGCTCGACTCGGCCCATGAACGCAACCGTGTGCTGTATATCCTGAAGAGTCGGGGCATGGGACATTCGAACCAGATGCGGGAGTTCGTTTTGAGTGACAAGGGAATTCATCTGATGGATGTCTATGTAGGACCTGGTACGGTCCTGACAGGTTCGGCGAGGCTCGCCCAAGAGGCGAGGGACCGTGAGGCGGAGGTGGCGAGAGCGCAAGCGGCAGCGATGCGCCAGCGGGAGTTGGCCTTGGAGAAAGTGGCCCTGCAGAATCAGTTAGCTGAGCTTCAAGCTAAGCTCCAGGGGATCTCGGAGGAGTTGAGAGTAACCGTGAACCAGGAAGCCGAGCGGCTGGTAACGGCCAAGGAGGAACGAAATGGCATGGCTGCAGCGCGACGGGCGGATTAGACGATCCGGCGCCAAGGAGCACTTATGAGCGACGTCGAACCAAGAAGAAAGCCAGTAAAGGCCAAGAAGCAGTGGGAGCTCCGACTTTACATCTCCGGACAGACCGCCCGAGCCTTGACCGCGTTTGAAAACCTCAGGAAGATCTGCGAGGAGCATCTGGCTGGTGAGTACACGATTGAGGTGATCGACGTGATGAAAAACCCTCAGTTGGCCCGCGGCGATCAGATCATTGCCGTGCCCACCCTGGTCCGAAAACTACCCCAACCGGTGCGCAAGATCCTCGGCGATCTTTCCAACACGGAAAAAGTACTAATCGGATTGGACCTTCGTCGTCGATAACGCAGACTGAATAACGAGTCGCAACCGCGGCGATTTTTGCAGAGCGCCGTGCCGGCGCCCTGAAACGCTGCTTAAGGAATTGAACATGAAGAGGCCGCAACCGGAGGATGAGTTCGACGTCTTTGAAAAGGCAGCCGCGAAAGGCAACAAGCAAAAATATGTTCTCCGGCTTTACGTCGCCGGCATCTCCCCTCGGTCGGAAAGGGCAATTCGGTCGGTGAAGGAGGTTTGCGAACAGCACTTGCAGGGCCGATACGACCTTGAGATCATCGATATCTACCAGCAGCCGGAATCGGTAAAAGGCGCGGATCTGGTTGCGCTCCCGACCCTGATAAAGAAGCTTCCCGCTCCTCTTAAACGGCTGATTGGTGACATGAGCAGCAAGGAAAAGCTGATTGTGGGGCTTGATCTGAGGCCCGTGGATGAAAAATAGCGAAGGAAAACCCGCCAAGAAAACCTGGACAAAGGCCGAGATCGACGATCTGGTGCGCCGTGTCGAGGAAGCTGAGGAGACGCTGCGCGCAATCCGCGAAGGCGAAGTCGACGCCATCATCGTTTCTGGTGAGCGTGGAGAGCGCGTCTATTCGCTGGCCGGCTCAGAGCAGGTCTACCGCCTTATCGTCGAGACGATGAAGGAGGCCGCCCTCACCGTCACTCTTGAGGGGACTATTCTCTTCTGCAATGAGCAGTTCGGTCAGTTTCTGGGGTTAAACCGAGAGGAAATTCTGGGCCACGGCTTGCAGGAATTCGTGGCCGTTGACCAGCGAAGCTCTGTCCGGGAACTGATTGCCCGGAGCGCGAGTCAGCCGGTCAGACAACGTCTCGTTTTTCAAAGCGAACGGAAACCCTCGGTTCCCGCTCACATTTCGTCAAATGTCCTCAATCAGCCCGATGGCTTGAGTATCTGCATCGTAGCGACCGATCTTACGGAACTGGAGACGTCGACGGAGATGCTGCAGCAACTTCGCCGGCAGCAGGAGGCCCTGCTCGCAAGCGAGGCCCGCCTTCGGGCGGTCTTCGCGGCTTCTCAGGACGCCATCGTTATAACTGATGACGACGGGCGCTATGTAGAGATTAATCCGGCTGCCAGCCGTATTCACGGGGTGTTGCCTCAGGACCTGATCGGGCGACGGTTGTCGGAGTTTATCGACCCTGAGGTGGATCTTCCTGGTGTCTGGACCCAGTTCAAGGAAGAGGGCTGCTATCAGGACGAGGTGCGGGTCTTCCGCCCGGACGGCGGGTGTCCTCTGGTTGAGGTCCTCGCGGTCGCAAATATCCGACCCGGCCGGCACTTGGCTGTGATGCACGATATTACCGAGCGAAGACAGGCCGAGGAGGCGCTAAAGGCCGCGCACCGCGATCTGGAGCAAAAGGTCAACGAACGAACTGCCGAACTGGCTCAAGCGGTGGACGGACTGCAAGCGGAAATCGGGTTGCGCCGCGAGGCGGAGAGCCAGTTGCAGACCACCAACCGGTTTCTGCGAATGTTGAGTGATTGCAACGAGGCCATCGTTCGAGTCGACGATGAACAGGAGTTGATGAAGGACGTCTGCAACATCATCGTCAACGTCGGGGGCTACCGGATGGCTTGGGTCGGGATGCGCGAATATGACTCGGACAAAACCGTTCGCCCCGTCGCCTGGACTGGTTTCGACCAAGGCTATCTGGCATCGGCTGGCATCACCTGGGCTAAGACCGAGCGGGGGCTGGGTCCAACCGGGACGGCCATTCGGACCGGTAAAATGCAGACCGGCTTTGATTTCCTGACGGACTCGAGTCTTGCCCCCTGGCGGGAACAGGCCATCAAACGCGGCTTCCGGTCTTCGATTTCGTTGCCGCTTAAGGAAGGGACGCACGCTTTCGGCGCGTTGACCATTTACACCGGTGCGACTGTCAACTTCACAGAGGCTCAGATCAAGGTCCTCGGGGAGCTCGCTGAAGATCTCGCTTTCGGCATCATTGCCCTGCGGACCCGCCGGGCCCTGCGTGAGAGCCGGGACCGGCTCCGAGCCTTGGCCGGTGAGCTGACATTGGCCGAGCAACGAGAAAGGCAGCGGTTGTCGAAGATCCTCCATGATCACATTCAACAGCTGCTGGTCGGTGCAAAATACCGGCTCCACGCCTTTCCCGGTACTGGGACCGATGCAACGAAGAAACGGATCAGCGCCGTGGAAGAATTGTTGGATGAATGCATCAAGACTTCAAGGACACTGACTGCCGAACTGAGCCCGCCGATCCTGCAGGACGGGGGGTTGTGTGACAGCCTGGAGTGGCTCGCTGAATGGATGGCGGACAAGTACGGACTAACGGTTGATCTCAGCTTGCCCGAGGCGACGGTAACCATGGCTCAGGACTTGAAACTGTTGCTCTTCGAATCGGTACGCGAACTGCTATTCAACGTCGTGAAGCATGCGCGGGCCGAATCGGCCACCGTCGGCGTGAAATGTCTCGACGATGACACTCTGGAGATCATGGTGGCGGACAACGGCGCTGGCTTCGATGCCGAACGGCTGAATGTCGGGGCAAGCAGCAAGGTCGGGTTCGGGCTGTTCAGCATCCGTCAACGTATGGAGTTGATCGGCGGTCAAATGGAGATAACGAGCGAAGTCGGCCACGGCACTCGCCTGTCGTTGACGATTCCACTTAACACTTTCTCCGCAGGCGCGGTGTAGGCTGCATCCTGCCCGTGCGCCGGGCGCGGGACCTTTTTGAGTGCCCCCGCAGAAGGACTGCACTTTATACGCATCTCGTAACCAGTTTTTGTTACGTCGGCAACCGGCAGTCTTGAAGGCAACCAGCAGAGTCCCGAAGGGACGAAGGCCGCGTAGCCCCGGGTGACCGAACCCTGGAAGGGGCCCTGGAAGGGTGAGGGAACCCGGGTTACGAAACCCCCGGGATTTATCGCTTTGGGCCAGAATGGCCAGAGAGGAC
>RPQK01000578.1 GCA_003819755.1 Acidobacteriota bacterium
CGAGGCGACGCCGCTTTCCCCTATGCAGGATCGAGCCAAACGGCATCAGCATTGAACCGGATCGATTGTGCATAGGGGAAAGCGGCGTCGCCTCGGGCCTGCTTTACATTTCGTAAACATCTCAAATACCCGCGTCGGGCGCGGCTCCGTAACTCCCGCAAGCCGGGTACCCGTACTACCGCTTGCGAAAGCGCAGGAAGTAGTTGTCCTTGAGAAAGTCCAGTTCCTCGACCAGATCGAAGCCTGCCGCTTGAATCTCTGCGGTGAATTTCTCTTCACCTGCCCGTACATGTTCCAGCCGCCACGAAGGGCTCTTTCCCGTAATACGGTGGAAGTCGACCACGACGAGGGTACCGGACGGGCGTAAGGCGCTTCTTATGGACGCGAGCGAGTCCTGAGGGAATTCGAAGTGATGATAGACGTCGCACAGGAAAGCGAGATCTATCGATTCAGCGGGCAAATTGACCGACCGATCCGTGCAGAGGACCGTCTCCACGTTGGTCAGCCCGAGCTGCTTTGCTTCACGCCTGACGTGTTCCACGAATTGCGGCGAGATGTCGACTGCGTAGACCCGTCCCGAAGGGCCCACCGCTTTTGAGAAGAGCGGCACGAACAGGCCGGTGCCTGTCCCGATATCGGCGACCTCCATCCCGGCTTGAATGTTCAGTGCCCGGAGTATGTCGGCTCGGCGATCGAAGACCTCCCGGCCTTCGCTCTCGAACTGATTCTCAAACCGTTCGACATTGGCCGAGCGGTGATACTCCTCGTTGATTCCAGGCTTGACACTCTTCTCTTGCCAGCCGAATGCCAATCCTGCGACGGCAAGACCGGAAACCAACAGAAGGCGGGTAGGAAGTTGCATCACGTTGCTCCTTGACTGGCGGCATTATGGACCTGCGAGATTGTCGGGAACCACTTTCTTACCCGCCTCGCGCTCGAAATATCTTGCTTGTTCGAGCAGACGGCGGAAAATAGGCGGGCGATCGATATTCTTCGGTATGGATAATTTCACGCATACCATCTCTGGTGTCGTTCTTTCAAGAGTCGGGCTTGCACGCCAGGCGCACCTCGGAACTGCGACTCTCCTCGTCAGCTCCAACTTCCCGGATGTCGATATGCTCGTTCAGACGGTCGGTGGGCTGGAAAGGGATCATTTTTTCTCGCATCGCGGAATCACCCACTCGCTCCCCAGCCTGCCTCTGGAAGCCGTTGCGATCGCAACGTGGGGTACACTGTCTTGGTGGAAGACCTGCGCTGGCTATCACCTAAAGGCTATGCTTTGGACCCGCAGCAAGGGTGTGGATGACTGATGAGTTGAAAATCGTCAGGGAGAAGGCCGAAGTTTGGCGCTGACCGGTTCCTGTTCCGTCAGGAGGGATCGATGACAGGGAAAAAGCTGCTGATTCCGATTCTTGGATCGACCTGCGTTTTGGCATCGTCCATCGCCTGGCAAGATTCTCCCGGGGTGATTTTCAGCGTGACTTACCCGGAGGCACTGGCCAATGGCCCGCTCGATGGCAGGCTGCTCCTCATTATTTCATCTAATGACAAAGAGGAGCCCCGATTTCAAATCAACGATAGCCTGAACACGGAACAAATCTTCGGCATCGATGTCGAGGGGTGGGCGGCAAAACAGCCGGCCGTCATCGATAGTTCCGTTCTCGGATATCCGCTCGAAAGCACCCGTGGAATCCTTCCAGGCGAGTACAACGTCCAGGCGCTCCTGCACATTTACGAGACTTTTCGCCGCTCTGACGGGAAGGTGGTCAAGCTGCCCATGGACCGAGGCGAAGGCCAGCAGTGGAACCGTGCGCCGGGCAACCTCTTCAGCACTCCCCGGAAACTCCGTGTCGACGCCGCCGGCGGCAGCATCTCGATTGTGCTGGACCAGAAAATCCCACCGATCGACCCCCCTCGGGAGACTCGATACGTCAAACCCGTCAGGATCCAGAGCGAGCTCCTGACCCGCTTTTGGGGACGTCCGATGCATCTCGGCGCCCACGTCCTGTTGCCGGAAGGCTTCGAGCAACACCCGGAAGCACGCTACCCCCTGGCGATTTTTCACGGACACTTCCCGCACGAGTTATCGGGATGGAGGGAAGTCCCGCCTGACCCGGACCTGATCCCCGAACGGAGCGAACGATTCGGCCTGGAAGGGTACAACAAGATTGTGCAGGAGCAGGCCTACCAGCTCTACAAAGACTGGACGGCACCCGGCTTCCCGCGCGTGCTGGCCGTCGAGATCCAGCACGCGAATCCCTTCTACGACGATTCCTACGCGGTCAATTCGGTGAATGTCGGACCATATGGAGACGCGATCAACCAGGAATTGATCCCCTACATCGAGCAACAATTCCGGGGGATCGGTCAAGGCTGGGCGCGTTTTATGTATGGCGGCTCAACGGGAGGTTGGGAGGCGCTTGCCTCACAGATTCTTTATCCAAACAACTACAACGGTTGCTGGGCCGCCTGTCCTGATCCGATCGATTTCCGTGCTTACACGGTCGTCAACATTTACGAGGACGAGAACGCATACTATGCCGGCGGGAAGTGGAAACGCACAGCTCGTCCCGGCTTCAGGAACTACCTGGGGCACCTGACCGCTACCCTCGAGCAGATGAACCAGCGGGAGCTCGTGCTGGGAACGAGAAGTCGCTCGGGCGACCAATGGGACATTTGGGAAGCGGTGTTCAGCCCGGTCGGCCCCGACGGCTACCCGAAAAGGATCTGGGAAAAGAGAACCGGAAAAATCGACCGGTCCGTTGCAGAATACTGGCGCGAGCACTACGACCTGCGTTACATCCTGGAACGGGACTGGAAGACGTTGGGGCCCAAGCTGCGCGGGAAGATAAACATCTATTGCGGCGACATGGACAACTTCTATCTGAATAACGCCGTCTACCTGATGGAGGATTTCCTGAAAAACACGAAGGATCCCCATTACGAGGGCGAAGTCGACTACGGCAATCGCGCCGAGCACTGCTGGAACGGGGACCACAGCCGCCCCAATGCCCTGTCTCGGCTGCGCTATCACCAGATGTTTATCCCCCGGGGCGTGAAACGAATTCTCGAAACCGCGCCTCCCGGCGCGGATGTGAAGAGCTGGGTTTATTGACGGACCACCACGGCCGGACACGGACTCGGACTAACTATCCACGAACCAACATGAAACCAACACGAACAAAAGCGTTTTTGTTCGCGTTGGTTCGTGTTGGTTCTGGATAGTCAGTCCGAGTCCGTGTCCGCCGTGTCCGCGCCGTGTGGTCCCCGCCCGTTCGAAGTGCTACAATCCTGCCGCCATGTTTTCATTGCAGCGACTTCTGGGAAAGGACCAACGGTTCTTCGACTTATTGGAGGCGGGTGCCGAGGAGGCGCGCCAGAGCGTCAAAGCCCTGGTCGAGCTCCTCCGCTTGCCCGCGAAGGACCGTGTGCTGGACGAATTTGTCCTGCGAAGGCGGCAGGAAAAGCGCATTGCCGAAGAGATTTCGGCCGAAGTGTGCCGGACCTTTGTCACTCCTCTTGAGAGGGAAGACATCGAGGCTCTGTCTTCGGCTCTGTACAAAATCCCCCGTACCATCGAGAAATTCAGCGAGCGCATGCTGCTCTCGCAATGTCTCTTCAACGGGGCTGACTTTTCGAAACAAACGCGAGTCTTGACCCAGACGATCGACGTGCTGTGCACGATGGTGGGTCAACTCCGCCACAACCCTCGCCTTGAAAGAATCAAGGAGCAGAACGACCGCCTGCAGTACTTTGAGCAGGAGGCCGACCAGCTCATCCTGCTGCTGTTACAGGAGCTATACAGCGGGAAGTACCAGCCGTTACAAGTCATTGCTTTGCGCGATCTCTACGAGCTCTTGGAGCATGTCATAGACAGGTGCAGAGATTGCGGCAACATCGTTTTCCGCATCATCCTGAAGAACTCGTAGCATTCCGGCACTCACCACATGGGACTCGTTCTCTCAGTTTTGGTTTTCGCGCTGGTCTTTGAGTACGTGAATGGATTTCACGACACGGCCAACTCCATTGCGACGGTCGTCTCGACCAAAGTCCTGACCCCGCGGCAAGCGATCGTGTGGGCCGCCTTCTTCAACCTGGCCGGCGCGCTAACGGGGACCGCGGTGGCGACAACCATAGGCCAGGGCCTCGTGGACACCCAGTTTGTCAATCTAACCACCATCCTGAGCGCCATTCTCGGTGCTACTTTCTGGAACCTGCTGACCTGGTGGCTTGGCCTGCCCTCCAGTTCAAGTCACGCTCTGGTCGGCGGATTGTGCGGGGCGACGCTCTCATCTGCTCACGGCAACTGGGCCGTCATCAAATGGTCTTCGGTGGACCCGGCCACGCAGAAGACGGAAGGCCTGTGGACAAAAATCATAATCCCGATGTTCACGTCCCCGACATTGGGAATGCTCATCGGCTTCGTAGTCATGGGTCTTCTTCTGGTCGCTCTCCGCTCGTGGCTGCCTCATCATGTGAACCTGGTTTTCGGGAAAGCACAGCTGATAAGCGCGGCTTTCATGGGTTTCAGTCACGGCACGAACGACGCGCAGAAGACCATGGGAATTCTCGCATTAACCATGTTTACCGCCACCGCATCAGGCGTTTTCGCCGAAGTGCCCGACTGGTTGGGATTTCTCAGCATGTCCGTCTTTGAGGTCCCGCTTTGGGTCAAGATAATTTGTGCGGCCACCATGGCTGCGGGCACCGCGGCGGGCGGGTGGAGGATCATCAGGACACTCGGCCACAAAGTGGTCCGGCTTCAACCGGTCCATGGTTTTGCCGCGGAGACGTCCGCAGCTGCGGTTATTCAGATCGCCACCCATTGGGGGATTCCCGTTTCCACCACTCACATCATTTCCACGTCAATAATGGGCGTTGGAGCGACTCGTCGCCTGAGCGCGGTTAGATGGGGCCTCGTCGAACGGATGCTCTGGGCCTGGGTTTTAACGCTGCCCGTCACGGCTTGTCTGGGATTTCTGGTGGATACGCTATTACGGCAGCTGGGCTAAAGGCGACTGACAGCTGACGGCTGACGGTACAGTGTGCAGACAATTCGTCAGCCGTCAGAAGGTGTGAAAAAATCAAGCGTGTCGACGGGCTTTTATCGTGGCCGGACTCTCCAGAGTCCGGCGCGTGGATGATGGCTGCTTGCACGATGTACGCGCCGGACTCTGGAGAGTCCGGCCACGATAAAAGCCCGTCGACACGCTTGATTTTTTCACACCTTCTCAGCTGTCAGCTGTCCTTAATTCGTCAATTCATTTCACTCCAA
>RPQK01000579.1 GCA_003819755.1 Acidobacteriota bacterium
GGTGCGCGCCTTGCCGGAGAGAGATGCCCGAGCTGGTCGAGTTTTATTCTCGGTATCGAAGGAATCCGCGCGTGAGCTTCTGGATGATCAACGTAAGCTGGTCGAAGGACTCGCGCGAAAAGGCGAAATCACTCATGGCAAATAAAGAATTGAACCTTCCATGCGCATTCTCCAGCTATCGGACTGACCTTTCACTCAGGGTTTCAAGCATTCCCAAGGTCGTCGTTATTGACCAGAATGGAAGCTACCGAATGATCCGCACGGGCTACTCTGAACGGGAGACCCTTGCCAAAGATCTAACAGAGATAGTCGACGGGCTGTTGCGGTAATTAGATCGGGATCGCCATGACTGGGGCCTTGTCAAAGAGCGATATGCGCGCAGCAGCGTTCGAGCCTACGCTTCATCGCTCCGGTCGTTCTTTCGATACGCTGAAACGAGGGGCTGGTGCCCCGCGGGCATCGCTGCTTCGATCATGGCGCCTCGCGTGTTCCAGCACGAGACACTCCCGTCTGCACCGACTTGGGATATTGTGCAGGAAATCCTGGATGCCACCGCCGGCGGTCATCCCACCGGCATCCGCGATCACGCAATCTTGATGTTACTCGCGGTCTATGGCGTTCGCTCAAGAGACCGCTCGCCTGCGACTTTCCGACATCGACTGGCAGCAGGAAACAATCGCTCTCGGTGTGGGAAGTCATCAAATCAGCCGACGGCATCAGGGTAATCGAGGATTCCAGCGCTGGTGATATCCAAGACGAGTAGACAAATGGTGGGCGGTACCGGGCTCGAACCAGTGACCTTCTGTGTGTAAGACAGACGCTCTGCCAACTGAGCTAACCGCCCATGTTCGTTGACCGCGACAGGAATCATGACGCGGAACGCGTCACTCAACCGCCGCTTCATGCCGTCTGAAAGCTTAGCATGGACGGACAGCGTTTTCCAAAGACGTTCGGATAGGCGGGATCGGCGTCCGCCGACCAGGGCTCGGGCGGCCTGGGGCTAAAACTGATCTCGTAGTTGGTTCCGCCAAGCACGCGGATGGAGTAATGAGCGTCCGGCTCAGTTCTGGTTTCGGCTCGGAACGACACTGGTCGAGGCGTAGAACCCCGTCTGCCTCGTATCCACACTCACTCGATAGCCCCCGACAGGGAGCAGCAGTCGATAGGAGCGGTCCGCGGCAACGGGTACCTTGCTGCTGACTATTCCGTCCGAAGTCGTGAAGAGGATTACCGCTGTCGAAACCCCAGAGCTGTCCGTCCAGTTTGCCCGAAATCTCATGGAGCAGTGCGGGGGAAGGAACAGAAAAATCCCGCGATGTGTCGGCCGTGACATCGAACGGGGTTGCGTCCGCGTATCGGACAACCAGTTCCTCCCCTGCGATCTGTGTTCGGATCTGGTAAAAACCGGACCAGAACGCCGCCGTTCCGCTATCGTTGCCGGACAAGCTGCTTGAGGTTCTCAAGCTCCGCCTTCAGGCTGCTCAATTCAGCCTGCTGCGCCGCGTTCGTCCGCCGCTCGTCCCGGATCGCCTTCTGATCCTCCTCGAGCTGCTGTGACTGTCGCTCGATCATCTTCGCCTGCTCCACCGTGTACAGGGTGAGCTCCTCGATCTTTTCCAGCAGCTTCATCTGGAACTCGCCCAGGTTGACGCCTTTGTCCTGGATCTCCGAGGCGTTCGGGACGTTCGGCAGATGCTTCTCCCTCCTGACATACTGCTCCAGTTCCGGCAGTGACATCAGCGTGTAATCCGCCTGAAAAACGTAATCTGGAACGGCCGTCGCCGGGGCGCCGTAGAGCAGCGTCCCCCTGACGCGAACATCTCCGGCTACATCCAAAAGCGCAGTGGGAGCGCTCGTCCCGATACCTACGTTCCCCGTGTTGAGGATGACCATGCGCTCCGTGACCAGATCCCTGTCGACAAAGGCGAATCTGCCATTCTGATTTCTGTCCGCAGCAACGAAAGCCAGCGCACCGTATTCCGGCATGCCTCCCCCTACCCGGCCGCGAAACTGAACCTTGCCCAGGTAGTCACCAGCCTCTATGTCGAGAGGCGCGGTATTCGTTCCCCGCCCCCGCTCGAAGAGGAAGGCCGGGCTGTGGGACGGAGTCGTGGCGTTGTAACGGCGAAACTTGCCCAAGGCCTGGCTGCCCTCGACCACGAGCTGTCGGTCTGGACTGGTCGTCCCGATGCCTACGAACGTCTCCTCTGTCGCTTGATTGAATCCCTTCACCCCACCCAAAACCAGGCTGTTGGACCGCGCGACATACGCATTGGCGCCTATCGCGGTCGCGTTACTGACGGGGTTTGTGATCGGGTCCGGTCCCGCGTCCAAATCGGCGTTGTAGCCAACGAAAGTATTGTAGCTTTCCACAGTGTTCCAGTCGCCCGCCAGGGTGCCGAAAAAGGAATTGTTGACGCCGGTCGTATTGCCGAACCCGGCGTTGGCGCCGAAGAAGGAGTTAAAGTTGCCCGTCGTGTTGCTCCAGCCGGCATCGTCACCGAAGTAGGAGTTGTCGTGCCCGATCGTGTTGGCCCTGCCGCTCGATCCGCCGAAGAAGGCATTGAAGGACCCAGTCGTGTTGGAAAGCCCGGAATCCACACCGAAGAAGGAGTTGTAGTTGGCCGTGGTGGCGTATCCGGCCTTGTGGCCGAAGAAGGAATTATTGTGGCCCGCCACGTTGGAGAACCCCGCCCGACGTCCGAAGAAGGAGTTGTAGTTGCCTTCCTTGTTAGACTGGCCGGTCTCGCTTCCGAAGTACGAGTTATAACTGCCCACCGTGTTGTAGTAGCCTGAAAAGCCGCCGTAGAAAGCGTTCTCTCCGCCGGTCGTGTTGCCGCTGCCGCTGACTATGCCAAAGAAGGAGTTGCTCCACCCGGTTGTATTGCTCTGCCCTGCCCGATATCCAAAGAAAGAGTTCTGGCTGCCAAGGGTGTTCGTCTGACCGGACTCGTGGCCGAAGAAGGAGTTTTTTTCACCCTCGGTGTTATTTTCGCCGGCAAGCGAGCCAAAGAAGGAGTTGTGTACTCTGAAGGTTTTGTCCCCTGAGTGGTAACCGAAGAAGCTGTTGGAGAAGTCTTCGAGGTAAAGCGGCTGACTACTTCCGAGCAACGCCGGCCCTCCCACCGGCCTCCCGTTTACCAGGAAGCCCTTCGTCGACTCAATATAGCCGTCGACCGTTAGCGTCGAGGTAGGCGTCGTCGTATTGATGCCCACCAGCCCTTGCCTGTCCACCAGCCAGCGGGCCTCGCCGGTTGCCTCCTCGAACAGGCCGAACGATCCGTCTCCGCTTTCCTTACTCCGCAGCCGGTACTCGCGCCCGCCCGCCTGGGTGTCCTCGATGGCCAATCCCGCATTCCAGCCCTTTACATGCAGCCGTGCTCCGGGAACTGAGGTTCCAATCCCGACTCGGCCTTCCTGGTCCACGTAGACACTGTGCTCGGGAGCACCCGGCGCGATCGATGCAGCAAGCTTGTCAGTCGAAGGCTCTTGCCTGAAGATCTTCCCTCCCCGGATCTCGAATCCGCCGGAGAGCGCCTGGCTGGCCTCACCGGGACTTTGGACGACCAGTTCCCACTTGTACTCGCCATCCGGCCGACAGCGCCCCTGTTCATCGATGGCGTCAAACCGAGGCCCGAGGCGCTCTTCTTTCAGATACAGCCCCTTTGGTCCGGATATCGTTAGAACGAGGTTGTCGGCTGGGATCAGAGCAGACCATTCGACCCATGATTCCCCGCCAGTAAGCTGGACGGCCGGTGAGGACCCGTCTGCGGGCTGAGCCGAAATCAGGCTGCCCACCGACACGGAGAGGACCAGGGTGAGGATGAGGTTCCCGGAAAGCATAACCTACCTCCAGAAAGCGAAGGGCGGCGGCAAATCTGCCGTCCGTTTTGGAATGTCACGGCCGCAGAACGCCTTCATTCGCGGCCACCGATCCGGGATAGTAACAGACATCACGGGCCAATTGAGGAACTTTTCGACAATATGGCGAAGTTTTCGTAGACTATCTCTACATTGTCGCGCCGCTGGCTGCGTTCGAGTACGAGGAAGGCCCATATGACGGTCGTGAGAAACCTCTGGTTGGGAGGACTTACCAAGTGCGTCTGCCTGGCCCTGGCCTTGACGCTGCATCTGCTCTTTTCAGAGCCGTTCCGATCTCAAAAAGACGGTCTCGTTTTCGCTGGGGTGGGAGCCGGGAAGTGATCAACGGCCTGAGGTAGTCCTTGCGGGGCCCGGAACAAAGTAAGCTGCGACAGCGTCCTGATGAGTGATAGCGGAGGCCGCACGCGCAGCGACCTCCCTGCCCAGTTCCCCTATCGTCGCTGCAGGAGCGCTTCGAATTTGGTCCAACTCGCCTTCCAGATCGCCGAGCGTCATCAGTCTACAGTCGCCGGCAAAGAGATTGTCGGGAACAAGGGGCCGGCCGGCGGACCGGAGACAATCCTCCCCCTCACCCGCATGTCGCCCGGGCTGCTGACGCGAGAGCTTTTGGCGGCTGGGACGTTACTCCCCCCGCCGCTCCCGGGCAGAAGCCAGGGCGTTGGGTAAACCGGCAAAACATGGCCCGGCTCCGGGAAGCCCTCGCCGAGGCCACAAAAATGGGGACAGCCACCGCCGGTCCAGGGCGGCGGATGGCGGAAGGCCGTTTCGGCCGGATAATCGACGAAATCAAAGGCCCTTGTCCTTACTCAGGCAACCCCGACCGGCCGGAGTTTTCCAAATGCGTGCTCTGCTTCAAGGAATGTCCAGCCCAGGGCGAGAGAGCCTGCATGGAGCGAATCTGGCACGACGCTTACCTGAAGACCGCCGACGCCTGGCTGGACTACGAGTTGGACGTCGTCGAGAAGTGGCGAGGTAATTACGACGGAATCGAGGCTCACCTCGACGAGGCGCTGAAGCTGGACAAGGCATTCGCCGTCATAGGGCTCGACACCTGTACAGAGAAAGAGCAGAAAAAGGCCCTGACCACGATAGGCAAAGCACTGACCAGTATCCTCGAGCGCATCATTAAGCAAGGAGATCGGACGGAGGATATCATCAGAGTCGGCCGCAAGGCGGAGCTCATGGGGGAGGTCTCCCCAGCCCTTGCCGAGGCGGAGTGGAATGCGCTTCGGCCATGCCTGCATTTTAGGGCTTGGCTCCTTCCTCACGCCGCCGGCGTGAGGAAGGAGCCAGGCCCTAAAGTGCAGGCCCTGGCCCACTCGTTGCCCTGCACTCCAAAGCGCTTTGCCCCTCGAGGAAAACGATCGCTCACCA
>RPQK01000580.1 GCA_003819755.1 Acidobacteriota bacterium
CCTTGTAAAGGAGGAACTCAATCCGCATATCGTTACCTGCCCTGTCGGGCTTCAGCAGGACAGTCTTTTCCGCCAACAGGTAAAGCTTGCTATTACCAGCTCGGCGGGCTTCTTCCTGCATGTCTTGAGGCTCCCCTTTGTTTTCTTCACGCAACGTTACTCGGGAGAGGTCGGATACCGGATCTACCTGAACGACCGGGTTGCCCAACTCCTCACCGGAGAGCTGGCCTCGGCTTTTCTCAGCCTCTTGACGGCCCTGTTCTTCCTGGTCCTGATGGCTGCTTATGATCACCTTCTGGCAGGCATCGTGGTATTGGCCGCAGCCGTGAATTTCGTAGTCCTCCGTTATGTCTCGCGAAAACGAGTCGATCTTACCCAGAGAGTCTTTCAGGAACAGGGCAAGTTGCTCGGAACCGCGATGGGCGGCCTGAGTCTGATTGAGACGTTAAAGGCCACTGCCTCAGAATCCGATTTCTTTTCGCGCTGGTCCGGGTACCAGGCCAGTACGGCTCGAGCCCAGCAGGATCTGGGTTGGTGGAACAGTATCCTGACTCCGATTCCGACCTTCCTGTCCGCCCTCACCACCACGGCGGTATTGGCTATCGGGGCCCTGCGCGTGATGGACGGCCTCATGACCATGGGTCTCCTTCTGGCCTTTCAAAGCCTGATGGCGGTGTTCTTGATCCCCGTGGCCCAGCTGGTGCGGCTGGGCACGAGTTTTCAGGAGGCGGTCGGGGCGATGAACCGGATCGACGACGTGATCAAGTATGAGCAGGACCGAGCTTACCGGACCGAGAGTGGTCGGATTGACTCCGAGACCTTTCGGCTCACCGGCTACCTCGAGATCAGGAACCTGACCTTTGGGTACAGCCGGCTAGCGACGCCTCTGATTGAAAACTTCTCCCTGACCGTGCCTCCGGGGGCTCGAATCGCGCTCGTCGGGGCCTCGGGATCGGGGAAATCGACGATCGCGAAGCTCGTGTGCGGGCTGTATGAACCCTGGGAAGGTGAAATCCTGTTTGACCGCAAGCGACGAGACGAGCTGCCGCGCGAGGTGCTGACCAGCTCGATCGCCTACGTGGATCAGGAGATCTTCGTCTTCGAAGGCGCCGTCCGGGAGAACCTGGCCCTTTGGAATCCCGTTGTCCCGGAGGCAGACATGATTCGGGCAGGCAAGGACGCCTGTATCCATGAAGAAGTATCCGCCCGAAGCGGGGGTTACGACTGCCTGGTGGCGGAGGCCGGAAGGAACTTCAGCGGCGGCCAGCGCCAGCGCATGGAAATCGCCCGGGCCTTGGTATCCCATCCCTCCATCCTGGTACTTGACGAAGCCACGAGCGCTCTGGACCCGGAGGTCGAAAAGGAGATTGACGAGAACATCAGGCGCCGGGGGTGTACCTGCCTGATTATTGCGCACCGGCTGAGCACGGTCCGCGACGCGGACGAGATCATCGTCCTCGACCGGGGCAAGGTCGTTCAACGGGGCAGGCACGACGATCTGATGAAGGTGGAAGGGCACTACCGATGGCTGATCGAGAACTGAAACGGAGCCGGTGATGTGGCCAGACGAACCGCAGGTACTGCAGGGACTGCTACACGTCTTCCGGGCTGAAGGACAAACCGCGGAGATCAGCGGCAACAATCCGTTCCTGCTTGATTCCAGGGAGAGGGTCTGGATGGTTCTGTCCGGTGGTGTGGAGGTCTTTGCCGTGAAGTGCGAAGGCCAGCGCATCGTCGGTCGCCGGGAGCACTTCTTCAGCGTTGCCCCGGGTGGCTGCCTCTTCGGAATGGAAGTGGAGGAGTACGGGTTAGGCCAGGCATTCCAAGCGGTTGGTCTTCCGGGCACCACTGTGGCCTGTCTTCCTCTTTCTCGACTGGCGGAGCTGGCTGGCCATGAGGAGTGCAGGCCGGAAGTGGCCGCTCTGGTCGACGACTGGCTGGAGGCCCTCTCCCGCGGCCTGACCAAGGACATCGTCCCCCGTCCTAAATCGGATGTGCTGATCGCGCCTGGCCAGGCACTCAGGGTGGAGAGTCAAAAGGTACTGAGCTCGGCGGACGGCGTCGTTTGGGTCGAACTGTCCAGTGGCAGTTGTCTTTACCTCGGAATGCACGAGTTGGAGGCCGGCCAGGGCCCGTTTCCCATTTCTCCAAAGAGCTGGATGGTTAGCCTGGACCCGGGTGAGATCGCGGTCCTGAAAACCGGCGTTACCATCCACGAATCACCTGTCTGGAGATCGCTCGACGCCTTCCACGAGATGGTTTTCCAAATCCTGCTCCTCAACACCGGCCTGGCCGCCGCAGATGATTACAACCTGTTGCTGCAGAAAGCAGCGGCCGACCGTGAGGCTCAGGAAGCCGGCCTTGCTCAGCTGGCCGGGATCATGGGGCAGGACCGGGCGGCAAGTGCGGTCCTCGCTTCCCGGGAACGGGCATTCGCGGTGTGCAGCCTGGTCGCAGAACGTCAAGGCATCGTCCTGCAGGCGCCGCCCCAGGCCAGGCGACAGGCGAGTCGAAGTAGCACCGTCGGGGAGATCCTCGATGCGTCGCGAGTTAATTCACGGAAAGTCACGTTGCGCTCCGGGTGGTGGAAGGAGGACAACGGGCCTCTGATCGGGTTTCTCGAGCAGGATCAAACCCCGGTTGCGCTGCTCCCTGTTTCGCGGACCCGATACCAGATCGTCGACCCGACCACTGGTGGCGTTACCGGTGTTAACCGCACCGTTGCAAAGCAGCTGTCTCCCGTCGCGCTGACGCTTTACCGTCCTTTTGACGAGCAGCGAGTGTCGGGCAAGGACCTCGTCAGGTTCGCATTGCGGGGTTCAGGGCGCGATGTCTGGCGTGCGCTCGTTCTCGGGGCCATCATCGGTGTGTGCGGATTGCTGCTTCCGATCGCCACCGGCATCATCTTCGATTCCGTTATCCCGCAAGCCCAGCGGTCGATGCTCCTCCAGATCGTTGTCATCCTCGTCTGTTTTTCTGTCACCAATTTTCTTTTTGAAATCCCCCGAAGCATGGCTTTGCTCAGAACGGAGGTCAAGGCATGCTTCACCCTGGACGCGGCTTTTTGGGATCGCCTTTTGCGCCTGCCGATCCCCTTCTTCCGCGACTACACCGCCGGCGACCTGGCCATGAGGACGATGGGATTCGCGATGAGCCGGCAAATGCTGGCCTCTTCCGGCTTGATGGGCACGCTCGCCGCGTTCGTCTTCGCCCTGTTCGCCTTCCCCCTGCTCTTCTACTACCAGTACCAGCTGGCAGGCGTGGTTACTGGCATGCTCGTCCTCGCAGCCGTGGTTGTGCTTGGCCTCCAGGTGCTGCAGGTCCGCCGCTATCGAGAATTGATGGAAATCCAGGGAAGCCTGAGCGGGCGGGTGCTTCAGTTCATGAGCGCCATCAGCAAACTGAGGGTGGCGGGAGCGGAGAACCGGGCTTTTTCACTGTGGGCAAGACAATTCAGCCGCCAGAAGACGCTCGCATTTCAAGCCGGTCGTTTCGCGAACCTGCAAGCGACGTTCCTCGCCACTTTTCCGGTGTTGTCGCTGATGGCCATGTTCGCTTGGGTCGGCCTCGTCATGAAGCAGCCTGGCGACATGACCGTCGGTGACTTTATGGCCTTCAACGCGGCTTGGGCTTCGCTTTGTGCGGCCATGGTCCAGATGGCAAGCGGGCTCGGCGCTCTCGCCCAAGTTGCGCCTTTGTATCAGAGGGCTAAGCCGATTCTGCAGGCCAGGCCGGAGGTAGACGTGCGAAGATCCGCGCCTGCCGACCTGGTGGGTCGGGTTGAAGTGTGCCACGTCTCCTTTCGTTACGCGCCGGAAGCACCGATGGTCCTGCGGGATGTCTCGATTCGGGTTGAGCCGGGGGAATTCGTCGCCCTCGTAGGCCCATCCGGGTCCGGCAAGTCAACGCTGTTGCGGCTCCTCCTCGGGTTTGATGCGCCGACCTCCGGGGCTATTTACTACGACGATCAGGATCTGTCGGAGATGGATCTGAGCGGCATTCGACGAAACCTCGGCGTGGTCATGCAGGATGCCACGGTGATGCCCGGCAGTGTCTTCACCAATATAGTCGGGGCACGGCCGCTGGTCTTGGATGATGCCTGGGAAGCGGCGCGCATGGCGGGACTCGACGAGGACCTCAAACAGATGCCCATGGGTATGCACACGGTCGTGACCGAGAACGGAGCCACACTGTCTGGCGGGCAGAGGCAGCGCCTGATGATCGCTCGCGCCATCGTGAATCGTCCCCGCATTCTGATGTTCGATGAGGCGACGGCGTCCCTCGACAACCGGACACAGGCGATCGTGAACGAGAGTCTCCGGCGCATGACCGCGACCCGAATTGTGATTGCCCACCGCCTGTCGACCGTCAAGGACGCCGATCGGATTCACGTCATTGATCATGGTGAGGTCGTTGAAGCGGGGAAGTACGAGGAATTGCTGGCCCGCGGCGGACTCTTCGCCCGCATGGCCCGTCGTCAGATCGCCTGATCGGAAAAGCTCGTTTTGCCCCGCGATGTGTCCGAGTCTCATACGGGATGGAAACTCGCGTGGCGGGAGAACCCGGCTTGTTCCCGCGGGGAAACCGGGGGGACGCTGGTTATGTTTCAGGGGGGGAAACCGGGGACGCTGGTTATGTTTCAGGCCGCCTAATTGTCGTCTCTTCAGCGTTTTCGGACCAGGAGCAAAGTAGCCGGTAAAATTTCCCTTCGTAGATTTTTCAACCAACGTCGCGGCCCTCCCCGAACCCCGCCCGCCTGAAAAACCTAGCAGCCGCAGCGATTTACCGCGGTCTTGTAATTGCCCGATCTTATCGGATCCTACCGGGTTTTGCTGACGTTTTAATCACGGGTACAAGCACACGAGCTGCAGGGAGCGGGCACGCGGATAGGGTCGCGGGGGTAATTAAATGCGAGGGGGGAAACCGGGGGGAAACCGGGGACGCTGGTTATGTTTCAGGGGGAAACCGGGGACGCTGGTTATGTTTCGCGCCAGGGGGGAAACCCGGGACGCTGGTTATGTTTCAGGCCGCCTAATTGTCGTCTCTTCAGCGTTTTCGGACCAGGAGCAAAGGACCAGGAGCAAAGTAGCCGGCAAAATTTTCCTTCGTAGTTTTTCCAACTCGAGCGTTATAGCTAAGGAGGGATGTTGTGAAGCGCCCTCGGAAGGAGATGCGCCCATGCCCCGTTTACCGCGTCTGAAACCCCGTGACCGGGACCAAAGCTATCACCTCTATAATCG
>RPQK01000581.1 GCA_003819755.1 Acidobacteriota bacterium
GGAGTCAGAAGTCGGGAGTCGGGAGGAGGACAGCAATGCTCGTTCGCCTTCCCCATTCTGACTTCTGACTTCTGACTTCTGACTTCTAACTTCTAACTTCTGTTCGTCACTTACTCAAACGCCCTGGCGATGCGTTCGCCCATCTGTTCCATGCGCTCGCCGAACCGTTCCATCCGCTTGCCGAATTCTTCACCACGGCGTTCGAATTTCTCGCCGATCCGCTCCATCCGCGTACCGAAGCATTCCGCACGGCTGCCGATTCTTTCAGCTCTGGCTGCAATCCGATCGGCCACAGCCTCATGACGCTCGGCCGAGCGTTCCGCATGGGCTGCAACTCGATCTGCGACAATCTCGAGCGAGCGGCCCAGGCGTTCGAGATCCGTCGCAAGTTGATCCATATCGCGCTCGAGTGCAGCAAATTCTCCCTCTGGTGTTCCGCGGGTCACTACGTCATCCGCCGAGACGGTCAGTGCGAGAAGCGCCAGACCCAATACGCCAAGAAGCACAGACTTTGCCATATCAACCCATACGGAGAAGCGCAAAAAAATGTTCATCACCGTTTTTCGGCGGGCGTACGTCACTTGTCCCGCTTGTCCTGATCGACTACAATCGGCCGCCGAGGCAATCAATGAACACCCTTCGCTTTCTGGGTGCGACTCGCACCGTTACCGGGTCCAAGCATCTCATCACGACGGGCAAGTCGCGAATTTTGATCGACTGTGGGCTTTTCCAGGGACTAAAAGAACTGCGGCTCAAGAACTGGGAGCCTTTCCCGGCAGACGTAAGGAGTCTGGACGCCGTGGTTCTGACCCACGCTCATATCGACCATACAGGCTATCTGCCCAGGTTGGTTAAGGACGGGTTCCGGGGACCGATCTATGCGAGCAGCTCGACGATCGGCCTCTGCCGGATTCTGCTTCCCGACACCGGGAGACTTCAGGAAGAAGATGCCCGTTACGTGAACAAGAAAGGCTTTTCCAAGCACAAGCCTGCCCTTCCCCTGTTCACGGAATCCGAAGCAAGGTCATGCCTCAGGTATTTCCGGCCTCTTCCGTTTTATGAGCCGGTGAAAGTCGCTCCCAAGATATCGGTATGTCTCGGTCAGTCCGGTCACATCCTTGGCTCGGCCTTCATCCAAGTGACCCTCGGCCGGAACGGAACCGAAGGGCAGCGCGTGGTCTTCAGCGGCGATCTCGGCCGGTCTTCACGCCCGATCATCAATGACCCGGCTCCTCCCTTTGAGGCCGACTACCTGGTACTGGAGTCGACGTACGGTGACCGGCAGCATCCCCCGCAGGACGCCAAAGCCAAGCTTCGTGATGTGATAATCAGGACCGCGGAACGAGGAGGGACGGTCGTCATCCCTTCGTTCGCGGTTGGTCGTATGCAGGAGCTCCTCTATCTGCTGACCGAGCTCCGGGAACGAAACCAGATTCCTGAGATCCCTATCTTCCTCGACAGCCCGATGGCGATCAGCGCCACTGCCGAATATTTGGCGCATACCGAGGAGCACGATGCCGAAATGCGGGCCCGGATGGACGGCGGCATTGAAACACTGCTGAAAAGGATCACAGTCACCCGAAGCCAGAACGAATCCAAGCGGGCCATCAAACACCGTGGCCCCGGGGTCATCCTTTCGAGCTCCGGAATGGCGGTCGGGGGCCGCGTTCTTCATCACCTGGCCACCCGATTGCCTGACGCCCGCAACACGATCCTCTTTGTCGGCTACCAGGCGGCCGGAACCCGCGGGCGCCTTCTGGTCGAAGGCGCGAAGGAAATCAAGATCTACGGCGAATTGATTCCGGTGAACGCCGAGATCGTTCAGATGGAGGAGCTCTCCGCCCATGCGGACTATCAGGAAATCCTTTGCTGGCTGTCGAACTTCACCAAGCCGCCACGTCGGACTTTCCTGGTCCACGGGGAGGAATCAGCCTGCGAGGCCCTCACACGAAGGATCCAAGACCAGCTCGGCTGGGACTGCAGGATCCCCGTGTACGGGGAGGAAGTAGAACTGAGCGCTGACCCGCTGACCCGCTGAGCGCTGAGCCCGGCGCCTCTCGAAGCGGGCAGTGGGCAGCGGGCAGCGGTCACCCGCCAATGACGACCGTCCAGGGCCGAACTCGCCATTCTGTGATCAACCCCGCTTTGACGTATGGGTCGTTTCTCGCGAAGCTCTCTGCAAGTTCAGCGCTTTCGCCTTTGAACAAAAGCAACGCACCGTCAACCGGGTCCGACAGTGCTCCGCCCATCAGCAGCTCACCACGCTTCTGGGCTGCGGTGGCATAGGCCAGGTGTTGGTCCCGGTATGGGGCCCGCCGCTGCACGTAGTTTTCAACCGTTTTGTAAAAGAGAAGGTAGTACATGACCAGCTATTTTCTTTACAAGTCTTTACCAAATCAAACATTTCGTTCCTCCGCAGGGTGATAGAATCCGGCCCCAGGGTGGTCCATGAAGCGTCTCTTCCAGGCAGGCATCCTCTTCTTGCTCGCGATATCTTTCGCTGCGGGCCAGTCGGGAGTCCTCCATCCCTACGAAACAGAGACAGCGCTCGGCGCCCCGAACCCGATTGATACGCTGGTAAGAAACAGACTCCGGCAGCGCGGAATCCAACCGGCAAACCAGTGTTCGGACGAAGTCTTCATTCGCCGGGCCTACCTGGACGTTCTTGGAACCTTGCCCCGGCTTGAGGAGGTACGCGCTTTTCTTGCAGACCGGAACTCCGAGAAACGGAAGGCCCTGGTCGAGGCTCTTTTCCAACGGGAGGAATTCGCTGATTACTGGTCGCTCAAATGGTGCGATGTCCTCCGAGTGAAGTCCGAATTTCCGATCAACCTCTGGCCAAATGCGGTGCAGGCTTACCACCAGTGGATCAGGGCCGCGGTTCGGGACAACATGCGTTACGACCAGTTTGCCCGTGAGCTGCTGACATCGAGCGGCAGCAACTTCCGGGTCCCGCCCGTTAATTTCTACCGCGCGATTCAGGGGCGTGGCCCTTCCGCGGCAGCCGCCGCCGTTGCACTCACATTTATGGGCACTCGGATCGAAACCTGGCCTGCGGAGCGGCGAACCGGAATGGAGGCGTTCTTTTCGCGCGTGGCCTACAAGCCCACCGCCGAGTGGAAAGAGGAGATCGTCTGCCTGGACCCGGCAAAGACCGGAGCAGTCTCGGCCACTTTCCCGGACGGCCGACGCGTCCAGATTCCTGACGGCCAGGACCCACGAAAAGTCTTTGCTGGCTGGCTGATCACCCCCAAAAACTCGTGGTTCGCCCGAAACGCTGCCAACCGTACCTGGTGTTGGCTGACCGGCCGGGGAATCATCCATGAAGCTGACGACATCCGGTCGGACAATCCACCTGCGAACCCTGAGTTGCTCGCATACCTTGAAAAGGAGCTCGTGAAATCGGGATATGACCTGCGGCATCTGTTCCGCCTGATCTTGAATTCGCAGACGTATCAGCAGTCTTCGATTCCGAGGAGCAGCCATGGTGATGCCGCGGCCTTGTCAGCCCATTACCTGGTCCGGCGATTGGATGCCGAGGTCTTGATTGATGCCCTGTCGTCTGTGTTCGGCCCTGGAGAAGGATACTCGAGCGCAATTCCTGAGCCTTTCACGTATATCCCCGAGAACCAGCGGACGATTGGCTTGGCCGACGGCAGTATCACCAGCCAATTCCTCGAGATGTTCGGCCGCCCGGCCCGGGACACCGGTCTGGAAGGCGAGCGCAACAATCAGCCGAGCGACGAGCAGCGCCTGCACCTGCTTAATTCAACTGCAATTCAGCAAAAGATCCAGCGGAGCAGGCGGCTGACCGAGCTGATAAACGCGACCAGGACCGATCGCCGCCGGTTGATCGGGGCCTTGTACCTGGCAATCCTGTCTCGTTATCCGACCGAGCAGGAATTGGCGGCAGCAGTGGACTATGCGACGAAGTCGGGGCAGGCGGTGCGGGAGACCGCGGTTGATCTGGCATGGGCGCTGATCAACACCAAGGAGTTTCTGTTCAGGCATTAGGGAGCGAGTATGCGGCAAAGGAAACTGCCCAAAGTGATTACCCGGCGGGAAGCGGTGCGCTTGAGCTTCTTTGGTGCGGCAAGCTGCGCACTCTATGAACGACTGCTTGCCGCCCCCCAGTCGCGCAATAAGGCGGCCCGCGCTAAATCAGTCATCCAAATATGGATGTGGGGCGGGCCGTCGCATCTGGAAACGTTCGATCCCAAGCCGGCGGCGGGCTCCGATTACACGGGTCCTCTGACCAAGCCGATCCCGACCAACGTCGACGGCATCCAGATTGGTGAGCTTCTCCCCATGCTGGCTCAGCAGGCCGACAAGTATTCCATCATCCGCAGTATGAGCCACGCAACCAATGCACACGAGACGGCTTCATACATCGTGCAGACCGGGCGCCAGGCTGATCGGCTCGTCTATCCGTGCACCGGGGCCGTGGTTTCCTTGCTGAAGGGATTCGGCGCCGATTACGGGGGACTGGTGCCGCCATACATCGTGCTGACCGAGCCGCAGGGGCGCTTCTCGGAAGAGGGTTTTCTCGGACAGCGCTACAAGCCATTCGCCACCGGCGGAGACCCGAACCAGAAACGCTTCGCTGTCGAGGGGATTATGGCCGAGGGCGTTTCCGACGAGCGGCAGCGAAGTCGCCGTGATTTGCTTCATGCCCTTGATTCCCTCGGAAAGGCCATCCCTGGGAACCCGCAGTTCAAGCAGCTCGATCTTTGCGAGGACAAAGCCTACAACTTGATGTTCGGTAATGCCCGAAAGCTGTTCGACCTGTCTGACGAGAAAGACGAAGTGCGCGAGCGCTACGGGCGCAACACTTTCGGGCAATCCTGCCTGATGGCCCGGCGGCTGGTCGAGCACGGCGTCCCGTACGTCACAATTAACTACAAGGGCTGGGATACGCACAAGAACCACTTCCAGATTGTCCGCCGCAGGCTGCCGGAAATGGACCGCGGTATGGCCACCTTGCTGCAGGATCTTGCCGAGCGCGGCCTGCTCGACAGCACCATCGTCTGGTGGAGCGGTGAATTCGGACGGACTCCCAGGGTTCAGTGGGAAGCGCCTTGGAACGGCGGACGGGGACATTGGGGAAATTGTTTCTCGGCCGTGGTCGCCGGAGGAGGATTCAAGGGCGGCCGGGTCGTGGGCGCCTCGGATGCGCGGGGAGAAGCGGTGAAGGACAGGCCCGCCCACCCGCGCGAC
>RPQK01000582.1 GCA_003819755.1 Acidobacteriota bacterium
CCGCCGACTCGCTCCTTGCGGAATGTGAGAACAGCCTGAAGCGTCTCAAAACAGACTACATTGACTTGTACCAGGTGCACTGGCCCAGCAAGACGGCACCCGCGCAAGAGACCATCGGCGCACTGAACAAACTCAAAGAGCAAGGCAAAATCCTCGAGTTCGGAGTCAGCAACTACAACAGCCAGCAACTGAGAGACGCTTTGAAGTACGGTCCGGTGGTATCTGACCAGGTGAAATACAACCTGCTGGAGCGGGACATTGAAAAGGACGAGTTGCCGTACTGCAAGCAGCGCGGGTTGGGCGTGATCGCTTACAGCCCGATGGCAATGGGGCTGCTCACCGGCAAGGTGACCGAGGAGCGTGAATTTGCCCCAAGTGACATTCGAGGCCGCAATCCCCTCTTCTCTCAGGCCAACCGCCGCCAGGTTCTGGAAGCGATTGAACAGCTCAAGCCCCTGGCCACCCTGCACCAGGCGAATTTCGCTCAACTGGCGGTGGCTTGGGTAGTCGCGCAACCAGGGGTCACGACCGCGCTTGTCGGAGCCAGGAACGCGAAGCAGGCGGCGGAAAACGCCAAGGCCGCCAGTATCACCCTCTCCGATCTGGAAATAGGCGAGATGCGCCGGGTATTCGCAGCGCTTGGCGACTTGCGTCGGGCGCGATCGGCCGGGCATCCTGCCGGGCTATAAACTTTTTGAATATGTAGTTTGTCCTACAAAAAAAAGAGACGAACTGAGACATGACAGTCCAGAAGGCCCGGAATTATACTGGCTTTAAGATAGAACGATTGATCGTTCAGCGTTGACGCGTGAAAGAGGGGTGGCTAACCGCCACCCTTTTTTTTGCCCCAATCTGCCCGTCATATCTGCCACCGGAGAATGTAGCGACAGTAAGGCCCCGCCTTAGCCCTGCAAACGTCGTGAAGAATGGAAACATCAGCGGCCCCGCACATCTTCAGTGCCTCTTTGTGCCACCCGATGATGGTATAGCAGTCTGCTTCAGAGAAAGTGTCGGCGTCGTAAGTGGTGATGGTCCCCGAATTCGGGCCTGTCGGTTCGTATTCGCGCCGCCCGGTATTGTAGTAGAAGCTGTAAATGACGCCTGCCTTCGAGAGGAAGCTTTGAGGATCTCCGGGACTCAGGAAATTGTGATGAAGCTTCGTGAGATTGTCCTTGGCTGATTGGGCGCCTATGGCCTCGAACACCGTCGGATCACCGTTGCCCAGGACCTGCACGATCGCTTTGTCCAGTCGTTCCCCATACTCGAAAGCGTACCAGCCGGCGGCCAGGAGCAGCCCACCCAGAAACTTCTGATCTTCGGCCGGTAGTGACTGAACGACTTTGCCCCATGCCTCGCGGCCGAAGTGACTCTCCACGAAAGACTTGCGTGCAATCAAAACCGCGCCCTTGATCTTCATTGACATAGTTAGGCTCTCCCCGCCCAGACTCTCAATAGCGCCGTTTCCGGCGTTTCACAGCGTTTTGTGCTTTTGTTCTACGGTTCGTTTTCAAGGTGAAGCAGCTTACGCGCATTTCCTTCCAGGACGGCGTACCGCACCCCAGGTTTAAGATCGATTTCCGCGATTTTTTCGATTTCCTTCGCTTGGTCGGCCCATGGAGTATCACTGCCGAAAAGACAGCGATGGGCTCCGTGATTGTCGAGAATCCGGAAGAATTGCTTCGGGTTTATGTGACCGAGTGCATAGGACGTGTCAAAGAACAGGTCCCGGCCGACCAGGTATCGTTCGACCTCGTCCCAGTAGCGATACCCTCCCATGTGGGCCGCAACCAGGCGAGCCCCGGGCAGCGCCTCAACGACCCGTGCAAGACGGTCCGGCGTACAGTGATAAGGCGCCGGGAGGCCGACGTCAACCCCGGCGTGAAACAGAATGATGAGGTCCAGCTTCGCGAGCTTCTCATAGACGGGCATCATGGCGGCGGCGTCGACGAAGAAGTCCTGGTAATCCGGGTGAAACTTGACTCCCCTTAGACCGAGCGACTTAATCCGATCGGCTTCTTCTTCCCATTGTTCCAGCTGAGGATGGATCGTCCCAAAGGCCAGGATCCCGTTACCCTGCACGCTCGCTGCCCAGTTGTTGGCACTTTGCGTTTGCCCCGGCTTCGTGGCAATCGACTGGATGACGGAGCAGCTTATTCCTGCCCGCTTCATCGACTGTTTCAACCCACTGATAGTTCCGTCCGTGCAGGGCGCAATACCGCTCGACTCTGAAAGCAGGGGAATTGCCTTCGCGGCCAGAATATCGGGAAAGCAATGAACATGGAAGTCGATCACCATACCCTCGCCCGTAACCACTGATGATAATATGAAAACACCGATCCGCACGTAAAAAATGCCGCCTTTTGGTCAGTCATCAAGGAGTTGATATGCCTAATTTCTGGCTGGTTAAGACCGAACCGTCGGTTTACTCGTTCGCCGACCTGGAACGGGAGGGACGGGCCGTCTGGGACGGTGTCACGAACAATCTCGCACAGAAGAATCTGCGCCGATTTCAGGCCCGGGACCAGGTGCTCGTCTACCATACCGGAGATGAGAAGCAGGTGGTGGGAATAGCGACGGTCCTTGCGGGTCCCTATCCTGATCCTCAGAATACGGCGTTGGTCGTGGTTGACCTGAAACCCGACCGGCCTCTGCCGCGGCCCGTTTCCCTTGCCGAGATCAAAAGCGAGGCACGGTTCTCGGACTCGCCACTTGTCCGACTGCCCCGTCTGTCGGTCATGCCCGTCACTCCCGAGCAATGGGAAGTCGTGCTGGAAATGTCAGGCCGAGTCCCAACCGCGCCATAGTCGCGAAGGGGAGATTGCGCCGGCAGGCTTCCGCTCTAAACGCCCCAGTGTCCCGATTGACTTGGTCCAGGTCCGGCCCTAGAATCAAAGTAAGGCTGCCGGTTTCTCGTGTACCCCCGACCCGACTAAACGCTCGGCATGCTCGGGTGCCACTATCCAGAACTATGTATAAGTAATCAGATGAATAGAATTTTGTGTCCGCGGTGTCTAACCCCAGCTATCAAGCGCAGAGATGCTCAAAGCTTCGTCGAAAAGCGGATTCTTCCGCTCCTCAAACTGGGCTCTTTTCAATGTCCCTCTTGCCGCCGACGATTCTACCGGTTCCATCCCTCACCGGCCGTTGCTGCTGAAGCGACTCATGTCGACCAAACACTGCCTGTCACCTTCCTGAAATCGGAGGATGGTGTAACTTTCCAACAGTTGATCAAGAATCTTCGTGAGGCGGAGCGAAGAAACGACAACAAGAGAGTTGCACAGAGAGAGGTGGGCAGATAATATCAAGAGCGACCCGAAGAAAAGAAAATGGGCCTCCTCCTTCTAATTGCATTACTGGGTATCACCGGCGCGGATAACGGGACACTTCGAATCCAGTCGGAACCGGGTGCGGAAGTGCTTTGGGAGGGTGTATCCCTGGAGGCAACCGACCTCAAAGGACTCCTTACCGTCTCCGACATTCCGCCTGGGAAATTCGAACTGGTCCTTAGAAAACCAGGCTTCCGCGAGTATCGTACTTCGGTAACGATCCTTGCAGGGGAGACGTCTGTCCTCAGTGTGCGACTGCACCCGGTGACTGGGAGACCGGCGCCGGGGGCTGAGAAAAAACCTCCGCCCGATCGCGCCCCGACGGCATCTCCCAAACGTGCCGAGCCGGCGCCGTCGGATCAGGGGAACAAATTGAGCCAACTGCTCGAATCTGCGCCAAAAAGGGGTCCGGTCCCCGTTTGGCCTGCCTCTTCTCCTGCAGTTCCTGTTGAGAAACGCTCCGAAATCCCTGTCTGGCCTTTTATTCTCGGGATCACTGTACTTGCCGTTGTCCTGTGGTTCGCCAGAAGGATCAAACGCGTCGCCTTAGCCCCTTCCCCGGCACTTCTGGACGATTCCGAAGTCCCGGAACCCGCACGGACAGCCGAGAGAACCGCGGCTTTTCTAAACGATTTGAAAAAGCGTGAAGAACTGCTCGAACAAGGGGTTGAGATTATCCCGGCGCGAACGGTCAAACCGGTGATTGACCTGGATTCCGCAAGCGTCAGGGAAGTCGAGGATCAGTAGTTCGATGCAGTTTGCCGATATTCACACTCACTTCATCCCCGGAATCGATGACGGAGCTACCTCCATGGAAGAGACCCTGGAGATGCTCCGGATGGCCTACCAATCGGGTACGCGGCAGTTGGTCGCTACTCCCCACATGTTTCTTGACGGATTTGAGAAGAACGATCCCGTCCTTCTCAACGATCGATTTGCTGCCACCATGGCGGGGCTAAAGGAAAGCAGCCTGCGGCCGGAAGCGGCCTTCATCCGTGAGATGCGACTGGTACTTGGGGCAGAGAACTACGGTTCAATCGAATTCATCGATGCCCTCGCCAGGGGTTGCGTGGTCCCAATCAATGGCAGCCGCTACCTTCTGGTGGAGTTTTCCCCCTTCCTGCCCTTAAACAAAATCGAAGTGGTGCTCCAGCGGGTGCTTGTTGCCGGCTATACTCCCATTGTCGCGCATACCGAACGCATCATAGCTATCCAAGAGAAAACCGCGCGCCTGGAGAACCTGGCGGCGATGGGCTGCGTGTTTCAGGTCAACGGCGACACTTTCCTCGACTCAGCCAATTCTCGCGTGCGCAGGACCGGTTATGCCATGGCCAGTGCCGGTTTCGTTCACGTGATCGCGTCGGACGGGCATCGCCCCCACCGTCGGCCTCCGCTCCTGCGAGAGGCCTTCGAGGAACTCCGGCGAAAATATCCGATCGAGAAGGTGCAAGCCTGGCTGCAGGACAATCCCAGCCGGATCATCCAGAATCAAGCCATCTAGAATCGAGGATTGTGCATGGCGGGGGACGGCTGCATCGGGGCCGTATTTCAGGCGCCGGTGTAGCGGAAGGCTTTATCCACGAATTACACGAATTACGAGAATTCAAAGGACCTCAAAGGACCTCAAAGACCTCAAAGACCTCAAAGACCTCAAGGACAAAGCAACAGTCACCGTCCTTGAGGTCTTTGAGGTCCTTGAGGTCCTTTTGAATTCGTGTAATTCGTGTTACAACCGTAACACTTGACCCGCGCGCGTGCAAGTGTGGTTCTGCGCGGCTGTAATTAGTAGTGATATTTGAATTTGGTTCAATTTCTTCCAACCGGCTTTTGTCAGATGTTCGACGGTGGCCCCACGCGCGCGCTGAAGTGTGCTGATCAGAATATCGAATA
>RPQK01000583.1 GCA_003819755.1 Acidobacteriota bacterium
ACCGTTCTACCCCCACACCCTGATCGGCAAATGCGCGTTTTCCTTTTTCCGGTCCGCCGGCATCGTGACCCTGAAGATTCCGGCCGGTCGTCCTCGGTGGTTGATATAGCCGAAGAAGAGATCGCCCCGGTGATCCACGGCGCCGCGCGAGACGTAGTGAGCGGTTCCGACGGGGTGTTTGAGCAAAGCGACTTCCTCGCGCTTCAGAGTGCCCGGATCCATTCGCCAAACGGCTCCTTCACGCTCCTCACGGTTCGCTGGCAAGGGATTGTACCGGGCGTCGCGCCAGCGCGAAGCGACATAGTAAAGCCTGGCATCGGCGGCAAACGTCAGGCCGCCGCAATGATCAGTGAACATGCTCTGGGGGAAGCTCAGGTCCTGTTCCTGAGTCGCCGGGCCCAAATCCTCAATCCGCGGCCACTCTCCTTCGTTGGGCCAGATCCGCATCAGCCGCGGTTGGGGGATCCACGTAGAGGCATAGACACACTCGCGGTCGGGTGATGCCACCACATCGTAGAAGACCGAATGCCAGCCGGTCTGATTGCGCCGGTCATGCGGCAACGGTTCCGGAGACCACTCGAGCCGATCCTTCTCGGGCGTGTACCGGACGAGGTGTCCGTAATCGTTCGTGGTATAAGCCCGGTGTTTCTTGTCCAGAAAAATCGCCTGTCCGTTGATCGAGCCGATTCGGCCGATATCCCGCCGCCGGCGCTTTTTCACGTCGTACGTGATGAAATGGTCGCGCGGGTAACTGAGCGCGTAGAGCGTGCCCCGTTCCTCGTCAAAGGCGAGGCACCGGCAACCCTCCTTCGGGATCAGCGTATCCCACCAGGCAATCTCTTCCTTCCGCGTGTCGTAGGCCACCACCGCGGCGCCGCGAAAGCAGCGTTTGGGGTCGTGCCAGGAGTACCACGGGGAATAGACCGGGAGATCGATCGGCGGTCCCGATAGATGTGTTGCCATGTACATGATCCCGTCCGACATGGACGGTGCGAAGCTGTAATGGATCTTGCACTGGCTCGCGCGGCCGGAATCCCCGGGATCGTCCACCTTCTCCGCCAGATCGAACAGGTAGTCGAGCTTGTCCGTCGTTTCGTTGTAGCGCATCAGCTTGACGGTTCCGCCCGGGCTGCCTTCGGCGCAGGCGGACGCATAGATGCGACCGTCAGGGCCAACCGAGAGCGACCAGCACGTGTCCGCATTCGGGTGGTCGGTGAAAGGATAGAACTTGCAGCTATACGGTGGCCCCGCGTCCGTCCCGCCAGGGGCGGGCGGGGCTGCCAGCGGGACGGCCGCAGCGGAAAGTACGCCTGTTTTCAGGAAGTCTCGACGGTGAATAGTCGTGGCATTTCTCATGTGGCCCCCTCGGGGTCCGGCTGATTAACTCACAAGAGCGCCTCCAAAACCTTCTCGAACGCGCAGATGATGTCTTCTTCGTCTTCTTGGGTCAGGCAGGAGGGAATCGGGAGCAGGATGCTCCTCTCAAACAAGCTGTCACCCACCGGGCATGCCCCTTTGGCATAGTCTCTTGCGAGCCCCGCGTTTTCCGACAACCTGAACGCCAGGCCCCGGTGCCGGACCAGGCTCGCGTTGTTGTAGTAGAGATGCAAGCCCCAATCGGTCATCAAAATGTTGGAGATCCCTTGCGGAAAAGTCACAATACCTTCCGCCCGCAAGGCGGCGTTAACGCGCCTGGCCGTCTCCGCATCCCGGTACGTGGTAATCAAGAAACAGCCGGTGTCGCCCGCAGGGTCCAGAATCCTGCGCAGTTTGACGCCGTCGAACCTCTGGAGCGCCTCACGGATCCGGTACTTGCTCCGCCGCATCGCGCCGATTGTCTCGGGCAGCTTACGCAGTTGGACCCGCAGCACGGCAGCTCGAAGCTCATCGAGGCGATAACCGCGGCCCCAGGTCATCAGGTTCGGGTCATCAATCACCAGACGGCCCTCTTGACGCGCATAGCCGAGGTCATGGGCGGCAAACGCCTTCCGGTAGAGGGTTTGATCGTTAGTGACGAGGCCTCCGCCTTCGCCGGCTGTCATGTTTTTGTTCATCTGGAAACTGAATATCCCGATGTCGCCCCACGTGCCCACTTTGCGGCCGGCGATGCTTCCTCCGAAACATTGAGCGCAGTCTTCCACCAGAAACAATCCGTGCGCGGCCGCGAGGCGCCGAATGGCCTCGGCATCTCCCGGAGCGCCGCTCATGTGGACAAGAACAATCCCGCGCGTACGTCCGGTGATTTGTTGCTCGACAGCTTGCGGGTCCAGGCAGAACGTGTCGTCGATGTCAGCCAGGACGGGTATGGCGCCGAGATTCACGACGGCGGCGGCGATAGACACCCACAGGTAGGCGGGGACAATCACTTCGTCGCCCGGTCCGATTTCAAAAGCAGCCAGCGCTGTGTGGAGGGCGCCGGTTCCGCTGCCTACCCCCAGAGCATGGCGGGTCCCAATGAACGTGGCTAGTTCGGCCTCGAAGGACTCCGCTTCTTTCTGCGGCTCGATCCCGTAGTATCGGAAGAGCGAACGCGATCGGAGGACCCGCGCTGCGGCTTCGATCTCTTTCTCATCTATCCGATAAACTCCGGGGAATTCGAGGGGCAGGGGGACACTCCGGGTGGGAGCCCCTCCTTCGACGGCGAGACGCGGGGCCGGATCTTGATTCGCGCCTGAATCTGGGCGTTTCGTCATATCACCTCTCTGGATGTCGGACGCCACAAATATGGATCACACTGCGGCGAAAGTACATGGGGAAAATAGCGGCCGCGACGGTGTTACCAAGTCAGCGGCCTACAGTTTGCGAAGGAGTCTCAGCCACTAGATCCGCTCCAGTTGCCTGCGTGTAAGCTCGCTCTCGACATTTCCCGTATTCAGCGTCGAAGCCGGTTCGAAGAGCAGGACGTGGCATTCCCGATCGGCCACCGGTCGATGCTCCACTTCTTTCGGAACGATCAGGAACTCGCCTTCGGCAAGATGGATGGTTCGATCTCGGAATTCCATCACTAACTCCCCTTTGACGACCAGGAACAACTCGTCTTCGCGCTCGTGCCTGTGCCAGACAAATGGACCCTGAAACTTCACGAGCTTCACGTGTTGACCGTTGAGCTCGCCGACAATCCTGGGGTTCCAGTAGTCAGAAAAACTTCCGAACTTTTCTTGCAGGTTCACCTTGTCAATCACCTGATCCTCCAAGAATGGATTCTGCCTCCAATGTCGTCCAAGCTCAACTCGGGAACCGCTCCGTCTCGTTCCTCGAAAGAAAGAAAGCGCCTTTTGGGGCTTGCGGGGAGCAGGTTTGAGGCTGCCCGGCGTATCCCCTACAATTGAAGGCACTGGAATTGTCCGCCAATGGTGGTCGTCGCCGGTCGCCCGCTTTCAAAAGGGCGGACATCAATTATCCCGTCACGAAAGAGGAGGAACGACAATGGCAGATAACGCGTTGGAGACATCAGTCGCCCGAGAGGAAGCTTCACGAGAGCCGCGAGAGGCTCGTAAAGTTAAAGCCTATGCGGTCCAGAGTGCCACCTCGCCGCTGGCTCCATTCATAATTCCCCGCCGCGAGCCGCAGGCACGGGACGTTCAAATCCAGATCGAATACTGCGGAATTTGTCATTCCGATCTGCATACGGCTCGAAACGAGTGGCAGAGCGCGATGCCGACCGTTTATCCCTGCGTGCCCGGCCATGAAATCGTCGGTCGCGTGGTGAAAGCGGGCCGCCAGGTCAAGAAGTTCAAAGAAGGCGACCTTGTGGGCGTAGGGTGCATGGTGGACTCCTGCCGGACTTGCGCGAGTTGCCGGGAAGGCCTTGAACAGTTCTGCGAGAGCGTCCCGGTCCTCACCTACAACGGTCCCGACAAGCACCTCGGCGGTGTCACTTACGGAGGGTATTCCCAGAGCATCGTCGTGGATGAGGCGTTTGTGCTGCGGATATCGGATAAGCTTGGGCGTGCGGGGGTCGCCCCGCTGCTTTGCGCCGGCATTACGACCTATTCCCCCCTGCGGCACTGGAACGTCAGGAAAGGCCAGAAGGTGGGGGTGATCGGCCTCGGAGGGTTGGGCCATATGGCGGTGAAATTCGCCCGTGCGTTCGGAGCGAACGTCGTCCTTTTCACCACATCACCTGGGAAGACCGCCGATGCCATGCGGCTTGGAGCCCACGAAGTGGTGATTTCCAAGGATCCAGGCCAGATGCAGAAGCATTTTGCCAGCTTCGATTTCATTCTGGACACCGTCGCCGGTAACCACAACCTGAACAGCTACCTTGATCTCGTGAAACGGGACGGAACGCTGACGCTCCTTGGCGCACCCGAAGCGCCTCTCCCCGTGGGAGCGTTCGGCCTGCTGTTCAAGCGCCGCCAGCTCGCCGGGTCGCTCATAGGCGGGATCCCCGAGACCCAGGAAATGCTGGATTTCTGCGCCGATAACGGTATTACAGCCGACATTGAGCTGATTCCGATCCAGGAGATCAACGAGGCGTACGACCGGATGGTTCGGAGTGACGTAAAGTACCGATTCGTTATCGACATGGCGTCGCTGAAGTAGCAGGAAGCGCCGGTACGGCGAGGCTTTTAGGGGTCTCTCATGCCCCTGGGGGGCTGCTGAGTCCGATAGAGCCGCAAGCGCAACGTCTGTTTTTTGCGGACCGTCAGCGGACGGGGAGCGCGTCGGATATGTGCCTTGAGCACGAGTCGGTGTTGCTTCCCGGCACATATCCGACGCGCTACCCGTCCGCTGACGCTCTGCAAAAAAAACGCTGCGGCTCTGTAAGGTTACGCCCGCGAACGGAGGCAGCCGCTTTTTCGAACGAACTCGACGGCACTACGATCTAAATCGGTGTTACCCTTTGTCGTTGTTCCGGGAAGTCGGAGTTGCTTGTGATTCGGGGGAGGAACCATGGGTGCTTCACGGTCGTCCGATGTACCTTTGCCGGCGCGCTTCGCTTGTTCATTGAACACTGCCAATAGTAGATGGCCGACGGTCTGGATTCTGGTCGGAGTATGCCTGGTCCTTCGGAGCTTAACGCCGGTGCTTGCCGACGTGACAACCTGGCGGAGCCTGGGGCCTGGAGGGGGTGCGATCGGCAGCATCGCCGTCAGCCCGAGTGATCCCAACATCGTGCTGGCCGGGACGGTTGGCGCCGGAGTGCTGAGGAGCACCGATAGAGGCGCGAGCTGGCGGTACTCGAACCAGGGGCTGTTGAACCGCGGCAT
>RPQK01000584.1 GCA_003819755.1 Acidobacteriota bacterium
AAAAATCAAGCGTGTCGACGGGCTTTTATCGTGGCCGGACTCTCCAGAGTCCGGCGCGTGGATGATGGCTGGTTGCACGATGTACGCGCCGGACTCTGGAGAGTCCGGCCACGATAAAAGCCCCTCGACACGCTTGATTTTTTCACACCTTCTCAGCCCGTCAGCGGTCAGCGGCTTCAGCGGCTCTCGCTTCTTGCCAGCGCCCCGAGTCTCGGCTAGACTCACTGGTTCTTGCGATGGTTTTCAGCACTCATCTGTTCATTTTCTATTTCCTGCCGCTGGTCCTGCTGCTCAACTACGTTCTGCCATTCCGCTATCTCTCGCTGATGCTGACCCTGGTCAGCTATGTCTTCTACGGCTGGGCGAACCCCAAATGGGTTCTTCTCATGCTGTTCAGCTCATACGTCGATTACTTCTGCGGGCTTGTTCTGGTCAAATCCTCGGGCTTGCCCCTGGAGGACGGACGGCCTGCTCTGCTGCCGAAAGACCAGCCGAGGAAGCGCGCACAGAAGATCGCTTTGGCGGTCTCCATGACGTCGAACCTGGCCATTCTCGGCTTCTTCAAGTACTTCGATTTTTTCATCCAAAACGTGGAGACCGTGGCGAGGGGGCTGGGCCTCGGTGACGTGGCAATACAGAGTTTGCACGTGGTGCTTCCGGTTGGTGTCTCCTTCTATACCTTCCAGTCGATGAGCTATGCGATCGACGTCTACCGCGGCAACGCACGTGCCCTTCGTAACCCCATCGATTTCCAGTGCTTCGTGTCGGTGTTCCCGCAGCTGATCGCCGGCCCCATTATTCGATACCAGACAGTTGCCGAGCAGATCAGGCAGAGGGGCTTCAGCTACGAAAAGTTCTCGCGCGGAGTCGCTTTCTTCTCCTTGGGCCTGGCCAAGAAGATCCTGCTCGCTAATCCAATGGGACACGTGGCTGATTGCCTGTTCTCAGCCGGCGGCGCTCACTGGTATGACGCGTGGTATGGGCTGCTGGCCTACGCTTTTCAGATCTATTTCGATTTCTCCGGGTATTCGGATATGGCGGTCGGTCTCGGCCTCATGCTGGGCTTCGTCTTCATGAAGAACTTCGACAGCCCTTACCTGGCCGACAGCATTACCGATTTCTGGCGCCGCTGGCATATCTCCCTCTCGACGTGGTTGCGCGACTACCTCTACGTCCCGCTGGGGGGCAATCGGCGAGGCCTGTCCCGAACCTACGTGAATCTCATGCTGGTCATGCTCCTCGGAGGACTCTGGCACGGCGCTTCCTGGAACTTCGTTATCTGGGGAGGGATCCACGGGGGAATGCTGGCGTTTGAACGAACACAAGGCAAAGACAGCGCGTATCGCCGTCTCCCTCCGGTTTTACGGATTGCTATAACTTTCCTGACGGTGTGCATCAGTTGGGTCTTCTTCCGGGCCGACACCTTGGCTGACTCCTGGCGATATTGCCGCTCGCTCGTCGGGCTCGTGACGGTTTCCGAAGGCGCAGGCGCGGTGGCGGCTTCCGTCTATACGCCCTATCATGTCCTGGTGTTCCTAACCTGCACTGTGATTGTCTGGAGTTTCCCCCAGGCATGGCGATTCACACAGAGACTGACACCGTTACGGGCGGGTATCTGCCTGGCCCTTTTTGTGGCGAGTGTTCTCATGCTGTGGACGCAGACGGTAAACCCGTTCCTTTACTATCAGTTTTAGCCGATGAGGACCGACGAGAATCTTAATCACGAACAACGAAGCCAGAGGGAGCTCCTGTCCACCGAAGTGTCGCGAACGACCGCAGTGGCTACGAGCTGGGTGTTCGTCGGCCTGCTGGTCCTCATCCCACTGGCGCAACTGATTCTCGATTCACGCCAGGGCGAAAAGCCGGCTGCGCTGACCTTGTTCGATCCCTTGCGAGAAATGGCGGAGCGGATCTCGCAGAAGGATCCGGCTGGCGTCTGGTCCTCGACGGCGACGCTCTTCTCCCGCCAGCACCTGCGAAGTTTTGAGGAACGGTTGGAGTCGACGTCCGCGGTGCGGAATTTCTTCCAGCCGAGGATTCAACAAGTGCTAACCGGTGTCCTGGGATTCGGGAATCACAAGGGGGTGGTCGGGCTGAACGGCTGGCTTTACTACCAGCAAGGCGTCGATTACGTCATCGGCCGTGACCTGCTCGACGAAGATCACCTGCGGGTGACGACCAAACGCATGCTGGATCGGCAGGGGATCGATGATCCTCAGCCGGATCCTCGCCCGGCGCTTGAGGCACTGGCTCGTTTTTGCGCCGGCTCCGGGATTCACCTCGTCGTGCTTCCGATTCCGGACAAGGCCATGATCCAGCCGGCTCAGCTCACTCGCCGGCTAGCTCTCAGGCGCCCTCTGCAGCCCTTGGACAACGCTGGATTCGCCCGTCTGTCGAATGGCCTGAAGGTTAACGGAGTTGACGTCTTCAATCCCGCTCCCCGCCAGGTCAGCTCAAGCGAGATCCGATACCTGCGCCAGGACACTCACTGGACTCCGAGGTTCATGGAAGAGACCGCCCAAGCGGTTGCTGCGCACGTGCGCCGGGTGGTTGACCTTCCGGCCACGAGCCGGCCGGTGCGTTACCGCACCGTTGCTCGTAGCGTTCGCCGAGTCGGAGATCTGGTAGACATGTTGAAATTGCCGATCGACCAGAATCTTTTCCGTCCGGAGCAGATTGAAATTCACCAGGTCGTCGATAATGATTCGGGCCGTCTGTGGGAGTCGGACGAACAGGCCGATGTCCTGCTCCTCGGCGACAGTTTTACCAACATTTATTCCGACCCGGGCATGGGCTGGGGAGAGGGTGCCGGTCTTGCCGAGCATCTTTCGCTCTCGCTCGGGCGCCCGGTCCGAGTCATTGCGCAAAACGGGGGCGGTGTTTTAGGTGTTCGGGAGGAATGGGCCCGGGCTTTAAGATCGAGCGATGCGCCCTGGCCGCAGGTCGTAATCTACGAGTTTGCCGTCCGAGACCTGATTGGGGAGAACTGGAGGTCCGTTGCTTACCCGGCCGGCCAACCCGCGCAAGCGCGCTTGCCGTTGAGGTTTAGCAAGCCTCAGCCGGTGCCGGTAACTGCGGCCGTCAAGCCCGTTGCAGCGCCTGATCTGCCGTCACCGGCATCTGCTGTTGGCGAACTGGTTGTGGTGGGGGCAGTAACCAAGAACTCTGCCGTGCCGGAACCCAATACGGCTCCATACAAAGACTGCCTGACTTTGATCAAGCTTCGGGTTGAGAAGGTCGAATCGGGAAGTTACGAAAACGGTGAAATCATTGCGGCTTTCCTGGCCATGATTGACAATCGTCTGCTGCCACCCGCGCGTTACTCGGCCGGAGACCGTTTCCGCCTCCATCTGATCCCGCTGCGCCGGGCGGACAAACAGATTAGAAGTATGCAGCGGGCGGACGATTTGGGAGATTTCGAGCTGAAGCCCTACTACGTGATCGCCGAGGATAAGTTATGAAACCGGTAACCCTGTTGGTCGCTCTGCTGGCTGTCATGGCGCTCGGTTTCGCGCAGCCTTCCGCGAGCGCGGTCGCCCGGACCCAGGCCGTTCAGAAGGCGAAGCTCGCGCTCGAGGAAGAGTGCCGCCGGGAAGCGGCCGGAAACTGGGAAGCTTGGTACGGCCAGCTGGAACCCTTCCGGGCTGCGATGCTTGCCCTAACCGAACGAACGCCGCAAAGAACCAAAGGCAAGCGTTTGCTCGAGCTTCTTCCAGATCCTCCCTTGTACGAAGACAGCCAGCAGGCCTGGTACATGATTCTGCCCGACGGCCTGCAGGTGGCGAGACCGGAGAGCCGGGTTCTCAAGGCGATCACCACGGCTTCGTCATGGCTTAAGCGTCGGCGGGTCGACCTGATTTTCGTGCCCGTGCCCAAAGTCTCCGAGGTATACCCGGACCGGCTGGTCAAGCAGGTCCCGCCTTCCCGAATCGTCGCTCCTCATATTCGAAAACTCATCTACGAGCTGCTGAAGGCGGATGTCGAGGTCCTCGACCTCTTGCCCGCTTTCCTGGCTGCCCGTGGAAAGAGTCCCCGGCCCCTGTATTACGCCGCCGACCCTCACTGGACCAACGAAGCGGAGAAAATCGCCGCCCAGGCGATTGCGGAGAGGCTGAAGCGCTATCCTTTTGTCCAGAAGGCACTCAAGGCTGCTCCCCTTTACCGCGTCGAGCCGGTTGCTTTCCGATTTAACGGCGTTCAATACCCGGAGCTGACGCCTGAGGAGCAGCGCCGGGTCGGGCCCTTGCTGGACGTGCCGATGCTCAAAGTGCTCGATTCGGCTGGAAAACCGTTCGAGGAAACGGACGATGCCCGTGCCATCATTATCGGTGACAGCTACACGCACTGCTCCCGGTACGTACTCAAGGGGACGGGGATTAACGCGCTGCTGGCGAAGGAGATCAACCAGCCGATCACAAATATCTCGAGCGGAGGCGCCACACTCCAGCCCTTCAAGGAAATCGTGCGGGACCGGGACGAAATCCTGGTTGCTCCGCTCGTGATCGTCTGGATCATCAGCAACTGCGCCCTGACCGACTACCCCGACTGGCAAATGCCCCAGTTGCCCGAAAACTGACTGAGGTCGGAAGGTGTGGGCCGCTCGTATGTGCCCATCTAGCCTGGATTCCCACGTTAGTTCATCAGGTTAACACCACGGGGATCTAACCGAACAGCAAGCGAAGCTTTTTGTTCCCCAGCCAAGGGATTGGGACGTCTTTTTCGTGGAAGCCGGCGGCCATGAGGAGAGGGTTGTGGGCGCGTTTCACCCATGGGTGTCGAGGAGTGCGGCGAGGTGGAGGGGGAGGGAGTCCATGGCGGAAGTGTATAGGCTCGTGTAAGCACAAAGGAAATGGCGGCGGGGGATGGTTGAGAGAACAGTCGGACCAAGGAAGTGGCACCGCGTCGACCGCCCTGAGGGCCCCCGAAGGTGGAGGCGTCCGCTGGGAGCGCAGGCGAGACGCCTGCACTGGGGCAAGGGGCGTCCCGCTCCGTCCGCGCAGGTAGCCGCATCGGTTTTGCCAGATGCGCGGACGGGGCGGGACGCCCCTGGCCCCAGCGCAGGCGAGACGCCTGCGCTCCCAGCGGACGCCTGCCTCCACCTTCGGGGGCCCTCAGGGCGGTCGACGCGGTGCCACTTCCTTGGTCCGACTGTTCTCTCAACCATCCCCCGCCGCCATTGCCTTTGTGCTTACACGAGCCTATAC
>RPQK01000585.1 GCA_003819755.1 Acidobacteriota bacterium
GGCCTCGAGGCGACGCCGCTTTCCCCTATGCAGGATCGAGCCAAACGGCATCAGCATTGAACCGGATCGATTGTGCACAGGGGAAAGCGGCGTCGCCTCGGGGCCTGATAAAACGTCGGCCTCTCGTTGCCGCCGCACTCCTAAAAAGGCCTGTCTCGCGCAAAATGCGGCTTCTTATTTGAGCGCTTCTGCCCCAAAGGGGTCGCGTAGCAAAACCTTTGGCGTGGATAATAAGTGGCCCCAATCGTCACCCGTTAATCCGTCAGCTCCCCCGCGAGCAACTGCTCGCGGTACTGCAACTGGTATAGCTTGTAATAAATGCCACGCTTCCGCAGCAGTTCCGGGTGAGATCCCTCTTCTTCGATGACGCCCTTGTGCATTACCAGGATACGGTCGCAATACTGGATAGTCGACAGGCGGTGGGCGATGATCAGCGAAGTTCGGTCTTTCATCAGGCGATGAACGGCGTCCTGGATCAGAAGTTCAGTTTCAGTGTCGACTGAAGAGGTTGCTTCGTCCAGGACCAGGATCTTCGGATCGTGGACCAGCGCCCGGGCAAACGCCAGCAGTTGCCGTTGGCCCACCGACAACGAGGCGCCTCGCTCGGCGACCGGCGCCTCGTATTCTCCCGGCATCTTACGGACAAAAGGCTCGGCATGGACCTGTTGCGCCGCCTCGTGCACTCTTTCCCGCGGAATCGAGTCGCCCCACAATCGGATGTTTTCCTCGATCGTGCCGCTGAAAAGAAAGGGATCCTGAAGCACCACCGTCACCGACTGCCGGATCAGGTCGAGAGGAAGCTCGCGAAGATCGACACCGTCGATGAGAATCTGGCCCTTTTGCACCTCGTAAAAGCGTGACAACAGGTTGATAAGGGTTGTTTTCCCTGACCCGGTTGCCCCGACGATGGCGATCTTGTCGCCCGCGTTCACCCGGAAACTGATGTTCTTGAGAACGGGTGTGTCCTCCCGGTAGGAGAACCAGACATCGCGGAATTCGATTTCTCCCCGGACCCTGGACGGAGTGACCGGGGCGGCGGGAGAGAGGATCTGGGGTTCGGTGTCCAGCAGGCGGAAAATCCTCTCGGAACTGGCCATGGCGCTCTGCAGGATATTGAATTTCTCGCTCAGGTCGCTGATCGGCTTGTAGAACCGCTCGGAATACTGGACGAAGGCGACCACGGCGCCCAGCGTAAGCGTGCCCGCCACGACCTGAATGCCTCCATACCAAAGGATGAGGCCGACGGCGAGAGCTCCCAACAGGTCGAGTGCCGGGTAGAAGACGGCGTAGTAAAAAATCGATCTGAGGTTCGCCTTGAGGTGTTCCTGGTTCCGTTCATCAAACTCGCCGAATTTGCGCTTCTCCTGCACGAAAATCTGCACCACGGACATTCCCGTTATGTTTTCCTGCAGGAAGGCATTGATCCTGGCGATCGCCGTTCGCACCTCCCGGTAGGAGTCGCGCACTCTGGCCTTGAAAACCATGGTGGCGACAAAGATGAGCGGGATGACCGAGAAACAGACGAGAGCCAGTTTCCAGTTCATGAAGAGCATGACAACGACGATTCCCGCCAGCATGAAGATGTCGCCAAAAATGCTGACGACGCCGGACGTGAACAACTCATTGAGCACGTCCACGTCCGTTGTCATGCGAGTGATGATGCGGCCGACCGGGTTCTTGTCGAAATAGGCGACGTGCAGTTTCTGGATGTGGCCGAAGATCTCCATACGCAGGTCGTACATGATCTTCTGGCCGGTCCAGTTCATCAGATAGGTCTGGAAAAAAGCCACCAGTAACTGGAACAGAAGAAGTAGCAGGAAGAGACCGGCGATGCGGGTGAGCCCATCAACGTCATGCTCCTTGATGTAGCGGTCGATCGCGACCTTCGTCAGGTACGGTCCAACCAGTTGAAGAGCCGAGACTAGAAGCAGGAGGAAGACCGAGACGATGACGACTTTCCAGTACGGGCGGAGGTATTTCAGGAGCCGCCTGGCCAGCCGGGCGTCGTACGCCTTTCCTAGAACTTCTTCCTCGTGATACTGGCTCATTCGACTCCCAGTTCTTCCCTTAGCAGCTGTTTCTCGTACAACGCGGCGTACTGCCCGCCCGCGCGCAGCAGTTCGTCGTGATTTCCCCGCTCGACGATTCGGCCGTCTTTCAAGACCAGGATCTGATCCGCCGATTTCACAGTCGAAATGCGGTGTGAAATTACTATCGCTGTGCGCCCCTGGAACTCGCCCGACAGGCGCTGCAAGATTCGTTCTTCGGTCTGGGTGTCCACACTGGAAAGGGCATCGTCCAGTATCAGGATCCGAGGGTCGATCAGGAGGGCCCGGCTGATGGCAATGCGCTGCTTCTGACCTCCGGACAGGGTGATCCCTCGTTCCCCGACAAATGTTTCGAATTTCTCCGGGAACCCTTGTACATCCGGCCAGATGTTACTGACTTTTGACGCCTCTTCCACCCGGTCGAACGGGGCGGAAACCTCTCCGAATGCGATGTTCTTACGGATCGTCTCGGAAAAGAGGAAAGTGTCCTGCGGGACGTAGCCGATATTCTGGCGCAGAATTTTCACGGGAATTTCGTTGATATCGACGCCGTCGACAAAAACCGTCTTCACCGGCAACGGATACAACCTGACCAGCAGGTTGACCAGCGTCGACTTCCCGCTGCCGGTACTGCCCACAATGGCGAGGGTGCTGCCAGCCGGGATCCGAAAGCTGATGTTCTGCAGAACCGGCACGCCGTTGTAGCGGAAACTGAGATCGCGCACCTCGATCTCGCCTTCGATCTCGCCTTTCAGCCCCACAGGCTCCACAGCCCCTCCCTTTGCCCCTTTGCCCCTTTGCCCCTCTTCCCCTTGTTTTTGAAAGATTTCCGGCTGGCTCTCCATGATCATCCTGATTCGTGCCATAGAGGCTGAGCCACGTTCAAAGATGTTGATGACCCAGCCCAGGGCGATCGTCGGCCAGGTGAGCATTGCCAGGTAAGCCATAAAGGCGACGAACTGGGGCAGACCAATCGTCCCCTGAACTACCAGGCGTCCGCCGTACCAAAGCAAGCCAACCGACGACAGGCCCAACAGGAAGCTCAGCAGCGGCGAATAGATGCCGGAAATTCGAACCAGCGAGAGACTCCGGTTCAGATAGTCATCGTTGGCCCTCGCAAATCTCTGGATGAATGCATTTTCCTGGTTGTAGGCCTTGACGACTCGGACGCCCGCCACGTTTTCCTGCCCGATGCTCGTGAGCAGCGAGAACTGCTCCTGGATCTTTTCAAACCGGTCGTGAATGTGTTTTCCAAAATAATTGACCGTATAAGAAACGGCTACCAAGGGTATGAGCGTCAGGAGCGCAAGGCGGAGATTGATGGTGATCAGTACGCCGACGGTCAGGACTGTGGTGAATACGGTATTCACCGAGTACATGATTCCGGGTCCGAGGACCATTCTCACGGCGCTTAAGTCATTAGTCGCCCGGGACATGATGTCGCCGGTTGGGTGTTTTTGATAGAAACGCGGGGCGAGTTTCTGGAGATGAGCGAAGACCTCGTTCCGCAGGTCGTACTCGATATAACGGGAAACGCCTATGAGGATACTCCTCATGAAGTAACGAAAAATGCCCTCGACCGCGCTTAGACCGACGATCAATCCACCGTAGAAGAGAAGAGTGCGGTGGTCGGGGTTGCGCGAGAGCGCGCCGACGGCGAGGCCGAGCACCCAGGGTGTAACGACCGCCACCCCGTTGGTCAGGAGGACCATGAGGATCCCGACCACGATGCGGCCGCGGTACAGCTCGAGGAAAGGCACCAGATGCATCAAGGGATACTTCTGGTAGAGACTGCTCGGTTTGCCGGGGGTACCGTCCGCGTGCTTACTTCTGCGGCTCTGATCGTGAGAGGTCACTGGACATCAAAACCCTTGATATGCGGAATCGCCTTCCCATCCGGGCCAAGGAAGGAGACCTCATAGCCGTAAAGAAATGGAGAATTCTGGTTGTACGTCAGACTGAAGCTGCCGGCCTGAGAGGGCGGCAGCGGGTTCGGTTGGAGCGGCACTGTCAGAGTGTCAAGCAACTGCCGCTCATTGCCCCAGATGCGGACTTGGGCCTGGGTATTATCAAGAGGCGCCTTCGTCTGATTCCAAGCTTCGCCCTGAAGGGTGAACCCCTCGTACGTCCTTTCGTAGACCAGGGCGGTCAACCTTAACGGTGATTCATCCAACTGCCGTACCGAGGCGAAGTTGCTGAGGAACGGAAGGGGCAGGAAGCTGATGCCCAGGAAGAAGAATGCCGCCAGGAGGGCAGAGAACAAGACGGCGTGAAGCGCGGTCTTCACGCGGTTGGTCCCGGCTTTCGGCGCCCGCAACAGCAGAGCGTAGGCCAGGAGAGCAGCCAGAATAATCAAAAAAGCCAAGAGGGAGTAACGCAAGGAATGATCAAGGATTTGTAAAGTTCTCTCGGTCACGGCTGCTCCTCATCTAGGGTGGGGTCGGCCTTTCCGGTCCGACCACTTTCGGTATTGTCTCTTGGCTGTCCGGCACATATCTCGGCTCGCGTTCCCAGAATCCCTTCTTCCGTTTGGTCAGCTCGAAACGTTCCCCGAAAAGCTGCTTTCCGAAGTACGTCAGCAGGTCCGTCTCAAGTTCCCCATTGGTCGGTATCGCAACCCAGCTTTGGCTGCCCAGAAAATCCCTTTTGAGCGCCTTAATGTTGGCGGAGGCCGTTACCAGCGTGACCCGAGATTCGATGACCTGGATCTCCACTTCGTATTGATACTGTACCTTGATCCATTCGGCGTCGGTCAGTTTGGGCTTGGTGCCGATCTTGGCGATATGGCTGTCGGTCATGGGCCCCGAACTGTATTCCCGATACTCGGTCAGAATCGTTCCCCGTGCTCGGTCAACCTGCTGGATGACCATCTCTCGCGTTTTCATCGTATCCAGCATGGCTTCCCAGGCAGGTTGGAACGGGATATTAAGCCTGAGTGGCTCAGGAATCTCGGCCAGCAGCAAGCCCACCGTAGCGAGTATGAAAGTGCCGGGACCGAGACTCAGGACCAGTCGTCTCATCGTCCTAGTCTAAATCAGAAGACGGTCGTTTGTAAGGGGCTGGAGTGGGCAGGCCCGCGGATCACGCGGACTTACGCGGATAACGCGGATAGAAGTACGCAGCATGCATGCTGCGTACTTCTATCCGCGTTA
>RPQK01000586.1 GCA_003819755.1 Acidobacteriota bacterium
AGCACCTCTTCGATTTGCTCGATTCCCGATTCCAGGCTCTTGCGGCTCGGTTGGGTCGAGATGATTCGGGCCAGCACCTCCGCGTACAGGTTGTGACTCGTTTTCAGCAGGACGCGAAGGATGTATCGCAGGTCCGGAGAGTCATGTGTGAACAGGAGTCGTGCCGCACTGGGCGGTTTACTCCCGGCGAGTCGAACCGTCCCCTCCAGCTCTATTCCGGCTCGGTTCAGGGCCTGGCGCAAGGCCGACATGAAATACCTGCTCGGATCGCCGGCGTTCACAGACCTCCACTGGTCTGCGGAAGGACGAACGATCCCACCGATCGTCGTAAGGTTCTCCCCGATGTCCCGTGTCAGCTCGATTTCCGGCAATTGGCCTTCGCATGCCGTAGCCATGGTCGAGACGATCCGGAGAAACGGAAGATCAGGAACGATCTCCAACCGGGGAACGGAACCGGGTCCCGAGGAAACGATGTGAAGAAGGACCAGGTTTTCGTTGAACAACAGTCCGCCCGCCGGAGAAGCGTATCCCCACGGCAGGTCGTCCCAAGCCCAGCCGGGTCCGGGATCAGCTGGGGCCAGAAGAGTGTCGTCGCCAACGAGGTCGCCGCGAATTGCATGAATGCCAAGGCTCTTCAGGTGTTGTGCCCAGGAATCAAACGTTTCCCAGGGGTTCCCGGCTTCCATGTGTTCGAGATCCGGACTCGAGGGCCGTGCTCCGAGCGTGGGGTCTCCGGAACCCCTGATGATGAGGCTTCCCTCCAGGACACCGTTCCTGATCTCGCCGTCTGTCTCGATCCGCGTTCTGAATCGGTAGTCCAGTCCCAACTTCTGGATAGCAGCGATCGCTGTGACGAGCTTGAGGTTGGACGCCGGGACGAGAAGTACCCGGGAGTTCCTCTCGTAGAGCACTTCTCCGTTGTTAACCGAAACGACTTTTACGGCCCAGACCGATGCGCCAAGAGCAGGGTCGCCGAGCAGAGTATCCAGCCGGCCGGACAAATCGGTCGGCTGTCCGGCGACGGACACCGAACAAATGAGAATAAGGAGAATGAGGCTCGCCTGTCGCCTGACTGTGAACCGTACACGACTGGGAATCATCCCAGAATTATAATCGGTTGACAGCGAAGGCGAATGCAACTTATCCTTCCGGCGTCTTTTCCGACCCGGGGGGGTTGATCTGATGGCCATTCCTGCCCAACTCCGTGACAGTCTTCAACAATTCGAGCCGTTGCCTCCCGCTGTCAGCCGCTTGCTCAGGGAACTGGGGCGCGAGGACGACGAGCCCTTGCGAGGCGAAATCTCCGCACTGATCGAGCCGGATAAGGAGCTGTCCGCGCGATTGTTGCGTATTTTCAACTCCACCTACTATTCCGGCCGGTATCCGATCGAACGGCTGAGCGACGCTACTCCCCGCTTCGGATTGAGCGCCCTGATTGACGTTCTGCTGACCGACCACCTGTTGTGTACCGGTTGGAGCGCCGAGCTTTTCGGACTCAACTCACTCGACTTCTGGCTGCACGGGTCCGTCGCCTCCCTCGCGGTGATCGAGACGATTCGAGAGAATCCACGCAAGGACATCTCCCGGGCCGCTACCCTTGCGGCTCTTCTCCACGATGTCGGCAAGGTGGCAATGTCACGGGTTCTGCTGACGTCGGCCAAAGAACTGTCTCAAGTCGCCCAAACTGAAAACATCACTTTCGCAGAAGCCGAACGTCGAGTTTTCGGTTGCGATCACTCGGATGTCAGCGCCGCTTTGGCCCAACTGTGGGGGTTCCCCGACTTCCTCGTCGAGGCGATTGAACGGCATCACAAGGTTCCCCTGCCCGACCCTACGGCAAGCGTCGATGCGGTTGCACTCGCGAACCTTGTTGCGAAGACGATTGGAGTTGGACTGGGGAGTGAAGGGCTGAATTTCGAGATGGACCCGGGTTGCTATACGCGACTGGGCCTCGACTTCAACGCCTTTTGCCGGGTCTGCGCGCGCACGGCTATCGCTATCAAGGACATGAAAGCCGCTTACGGGCTTTCCGACTAGTACCGGGGCATGCTGGGGTCTACTTCCCTTGCCCACCCGTCGATACCGCCTCAAATCTGGTAGGAAGCTATCCCGTCGTCGCGCAGCTTTCTGACGACCAGGTCTTGGATCGTTACCGATTGGAGGCGATCGAGCAACTCTGATTCAATCTCCGAGAAAACGGTTGAGACAATTGAACCGGGTGCCACGGTGCGATCAACCAGCGTCAGTTCCCCCTCGACCGCTTCCATGACATCCTTGAGCCTGATCATCGCTGGTCCTCTCGCCAACAGGTATCCCCCCGAAGCGCCCCGAACACTCTTCACGAGGCCGCCCTTTTTGAGCTGAATGAGGATCTGCTCGAGAAAACGCAACGGGATCCTCTGCCTCTCGGCGATCTCTCTCGCCTGGACCTGGCGATCCTCAGGGCTCAGTGCCAGTTCGAAAATCGCGAGAACCGCGTACTCCACCTTCGCCGTGATTTTCATTTAGAGACTTACTATTCCTATCTTTTTGGTAGGTTTTATTATTATCCAGCTGGCGATTGGATTGCAACGGCCTTCCCTTAGCGGGGCTTCAGGTGGAGCTCATCGAGCCCGGTCGGAGGTAAAAGCAAAGACGGTCATCCACGATGACCGTCTTTTGCGTCAGTTGATCCAGAAATCGTCGTCGCGGCGATTACGCGGCCGGGTTGTAGTGCGGGGGCGGGGCTTCTCACGCTGTCCTTCGTACACCTTGAAGCGCCGCTGCAGTCTTTTCATCCTCCAGCGGAAAATACTCTCCCTGATGGACGACGGCGACACCCAGCCCTTCACATAGAGAAAGGCAAAGGCCATGCCCCCGAGATGCGCGATGTTGTCGATCGGCGTGCCCGATTGGCCGATCGCCAGAACAAAGGCAATGAACCCCATGATCATCACGAGGTACTTGACCCGGATCGGCGGGAGGAATGCCAGAAAGATGATTCGGTCGGGAAACAGCAGGGCGAAGGCCATCAGAATGCCATACACCGCTCCGCTTGCCCCGATGGTCGGCACCGTGGAGGACGGGTGAACCAAGACCGACAAAAGGCCTGCGCCAGCGCCGGTAAAGAAGAAGAAACGCAGAAACTTGTTACTTCCCCAGTGCCGCTCGAGGTCTGATCCGAACATCCAGAGCCCCAGCATGTTGAACAGGATGTGCCCGAGCCCGGCGTGCAGGAAGAGGTAGGTGAACGGCTGCCAGACGTACAGGTGGAACAACACCAGGGCAGGGGTCAGCCCGAAGAACTGAACGACAATCGAGCCGAAGATCTGCTGCAGAACAAAAATGGCGCAATTCGCTATGATGATTATCTTTACGGTCGGGGTGAGCGACGGGCCGATAGCAACCTGGGAGCCATAACGCATTTAGGGAAATGATAACACGAACAGGGGAATGCAGCGTTGGCGAGGGGAAGCAGGGATAGGAGAATAGGACCTATAGGACAAATAGGACCTATAGGAGAAGAAGATCACCGGTGCGTTTTCTCCTATTGGTCCTATCGTTCCTATTGTCCTGTTTTTCTAGGTGCCTTCATTCCACGAGGAAAGATACTGAACCTGTTCCTCGGTGAGGGTATCGATGCAGGTGCCCATCGCCTTCAACTTCAAACGGGCGATTTCCCGGTCGATCTCGACCGGGACGACGTACACCTGGTTTTCGAGCTCCTTGTGATGTTTCACCAGGTACTCGGCCGAGAGCGCCTGGTTGGCGAACGACATATCCATGACCGATGCCGGATGGCCTTCGGCGGCGGCCAGGTTGATCAGGCGGCCTTCGCCCAGGAGGTTGATCCGCCGGCCGTCGGCCAGGGTATATTCGTCGACAAAGTCGCGTATTCTCCGCTTCCCGACGGCGAGTGACTCCAAAGCCGGAATCTGGATCTCGACGTTGAAGTGGCCCGAATTGCAGACTACGGCGCCGTCCTGCATCCTCTCGAAGTGTTCCCGCCGGATCACGTGCTTGTTCCCGGTGAGCGTTACGAAGATTCGGCCGTGCTGCACCGCCTGCTCCATCGGCATGACCAGGAAACCATCCATCAGGGCCTCGAGCGCTCGGACGGGATTGATCTCGGTCACGATTACGGTTGCGCCCATGCCGCGGGCGCGCGAGGCGACGCCTCTTCCGCACCATCCGTACCCGGCCACGACAACCGTGTTGCCGGCGAGCAGGAGGTTGGTTGCCCGGAGAATGCCGTCCACCGTGGACTGTCCGGTGCCATAGCGGTTGTCGAACAGGTGCTTGGTATCCGCGTCGTTCACAGCGATGACCGGAAACCGAAGGACCTTCTCAGCCGCCATGCTGCGCAGGCGAATGATGCCGGTCGTTGTCTCTTCGGTGCCTCCGATCAGGTTCGGAATCAGGTCCTTGCGTTCGGAAAGAACGGTCGTTACCAGGTCGGCCCCGTCGTCCATGGTCACTTGAGGCCCGTGCGCAAGGGCGGACGTGATGTGGGAGTAGTAGGTCTTGTTGTCCTCGCCTTTGATTGCGAAGACCGGGATGTTGTAGTGCTTTACCAGCGCGGCCGCGACTTCATCCTGTGTACTGAGCGGATTTGAAGCGCATAAACGGACGTCAGCTCCGCCGGCCTGCAAAGTACGGGCCAGATTGCCCGTCTCGGTGGTCACGTGCAGGCATGCGGAAATTCGCAGTCCCGCCAGGGGTTTCTCTCTTTCGAACCGCTCCTTGATAAGGCGAAGGACGGGCATGGACTGGTCTGCCCAGTCGATCTTGTCGCGGCCCCTGTCGGCCAGGGCCAAATCTTTAACGTCGTAATCCATCAGCTTCTCCATTAGCAGTGAGCGGCCAAGCCGGCGTCCGCGCGAATGGCCTCGGCCTTGTCCGTCAGTTCCCAGGTGAATCCCTTGTTTTCGCGACCGAAGTGACCGTATGCAGCCGTGTGCCGGAAGATGGGCCGCCTCAAGTTCAAGGTCTCGATGATGCCTCGTGGAGTCAGGTTGAAATGGGCCCGGATCAATTCCGCCATTTGGGTGTCGGACAGCTTTCCTGTCCCGAAACTGTTGACCATAACGGAGACCGGCTCGGCAACACCGATAGCATAGGCGAGCTGAATTTCGACCTTCTCGGCCAGACGGGCGGCGACGCAGTTCTTGGCGACATAGCGAGCCATGTAGGCAGCCGACCGATCGACCTTCG
>RPQK01000587.1 GCA_003819755.1 Acidobacteriota bacterium
ATCTCCCAGGGGTGGACCTGTTCAATGTAGGTTCTCCATTCAGCGCGCTTGGCATCGACGAAATGCTTGTAGATGTGCTTCCCGAGTGCTTCCTGGACGGTTTTGTCTTTCTCCAGCAAATCAAGTGCCTGGTTCAGGTTGGACGGTAAGTCCTCGATCTTGTGGCGCCGCCGGTCCCGTACGCTCATTTTGTAGATGTTCTTCTTGACGGGCGGCGGGGGTTCCAGCTGGTTTTTTATCCCTTCGAGGCCGCATTTCAGCATGACAGCGAGCGCCAGGTAGGGGTTGCAGCTGGGGTCGGGCATCCTCACCTCGCAGCGGGTTCCCTGTCCTCGTCTGGCCGGAACCCGGACGAGCGGGCTGCGGTTATGTTCAGCCCAGGCCACCCGGGTGGGAGCCTCATAGTCAGGAACCAAGCGCTTGTAGGAGTTGATGAGCGGGTTCGTGATTGCACAGAAACCACGCGCGTGCCGGAGAAGTCCAGCGATATATTGCCGGGCACAGCGACTGAGTTGCAGCGGATTTATCGGATCATAGAAGGCGTTCTGCTCGCCGCGGAAGAGGGACTGGTGCGTGTGCATACCGGATCCGCTGACCCCGTAGATCGGTTTCGGCATAAAGGTGGCGTGCAGACCGTGATCCCGAGCGACTTTCCGTACAACCAGCTTGAATGTGGCGGTGTTGTCAGCGAGGGTGAGCGCCTCATCATACTTCAGGTCGATCTCGTGCTGCCCGGGTGCCACCTCGTGGTGGGCCGCTTCAATTTCAAAGCCCAGCGCATCGAGGGTGTTCACTATGTCCCGCCTTGCCTCTTCGCCCTTGTCTACGGGGGTCAAATCGAAGTAGCCGCCGGAGTCCTGGGTGCGCGTGGTCGGTTTGCCGTTGCCATCCTGCAGAAAAAGGAAGAATTCACATTCTACGCCGGCGTACATCGAAAAACCCATTTGTGCGGCTTCATCCAGGATTCGCTTGAGGCGGGTCCGGGGACAGCCCTGAAAAACGCTCCCGTCGGGGTAACGGATGTCACAGATCAGGCGCCCGACCTTGCCTCGTTCCAAGTGCTCCCAGGGAAAAACGCGGAAGGTTTTAGGGTCGGGGAGAAGGAGCATGTCCGACTCCTCAAGGCGAGCAAAGCCCTCGATGGAGGAACCGTCAAACATGATCTGTCCGTCCAGGGCCTTCTCGACCTGCCCGACCGGGACCTCAACGTTCTTGTTGCTCCCCATGATGTCGGTGAAATGCAGCCGTAGGAACCGGACGCGTTCTTCTTTGCAGATCTTCAAGACATCGGCGTTGTTCATAGCTTTAGCTGGTTTTTTACCATTCTTCCGGGAAACGAAGCCAGAAAAAAGGCCGAAACGACAAAGGTTCGAGCGATTTGCTTGTTTCCTGCGTGTGCTATAATCGGCCCGTTTCGCTGGCATGAGAAGGCTCTTCATCGTCCTTCAGATGATCAAGTTCGAGCACACTATCTTCGCGATACCGTTCGCCTTTCTGGGGGCATTTCTGGCCGCTCAAGGTTTTCCCGGCTGGAGGTCGACCCTCTGGATCATTGTAGCCATGTTTGCCGCTCGCAGTGCGGCCATGGGATTTAACCGGCTGGTCGACGCCGACCTTGACAGCCGCAACCCTCGGACCTCTAACCGAGCGCTACCGCGCGGGCTACTCACCCGAAGTTTCGTTTTGGCGTTTGTGGTGCTGGCCTCTGTCCTCTTTTTCTTTTCCGCCTGGATGCTGAACCGGCTGGCGCTGCTGCTTTCACCCTTGGCTCTGTTTATCATCCTCGCTTATAGCTATACCAAGCGTTTCACGTCACTGTCGCACCTGCTCCTGGGCCTATCCCTCGGCATTGCGCCGGTCGGCGGCTGGGTCGCCGTCCGGGCGACACTGGACGGTGAACCCTTTTACCTGGCTGCTGCGGTTATTTTTTGGGTAGCCGGTTTTGACATTATCTATGCCTGTCAGGACGTGGAGTTTGATCGGTCCGCAGGGCTCTATTCCATTCCGAGCCGTCTCGGAGTTCGACGTTCGCTCCAGATTTCGGCGGCATTCCACGTTCTAATGGTTGTTCTGCTGGTGTGGGTCTTCCGGCTCTTCCGGCTGTCTTTCCTCAGCTGGATAGGACTCGCGCTCGTCGTGGCTGTCCTGTTTTATGAGCACAGCCTGGTCAAATCGGACGATCTCAGCCGCGTTCATGCGGCCTTTTTCACGACTAACGGGATCATCAGCGTGGTCCTCTTCGTTTTCGTTGGTGCTGACTTATGTCTTTTCGTCTAGGCGACATTCTCATTAAGAGAGGTCAGCTAAAGCCCGAACAACTCCATGCCGCGATCAGGCATCAGAAGGAACACGGGGGCAAGCTGTCCAACATCCTCGTGGAGCTGAATTTCGTCCACGAGGAGGCGATCGCCAAGATTTTGAGTCAGCTCTACGACGTTCCGTACGTCGCGTTAGCCGAGCTCGAGGTCGACCCCGAAGTCGTTCGCATGATTCCGATGGAGACCGCCATCCGTTACCAGGTGCTTCCGCTCCACCGGTCAGGAACCGTCCTGACCACTGCGGTCTCCGATCCCACCAACGTGACGATTCTCGACGAAATCAAATTCCGGACCGGATACCACGTTGAACCGGTGGTCGCGACACAAAGCGCGATCAAGGAGGCGATTGAGAAGTACTACGGGACCGAGCAAACGCTGGCCCTCAAGAAAGTCTACGACGAGCTTACGGCAGACGGTGAGTATGAACTAAGCCTGGCTCCCGAAGAGACGGAGATGGACCTCGCCGAGCTGCAGAAGAGCAGTTCGGAAGCGCCGATCATCCGTCTCGTCAATCTGATCATGGCCGATGCCATCCGCAAAGGAGCGAGTGATATTCACCTGGAGCCGTTCGAGAGAGAGATGCGGGTCAGGTATCGAATTGACGGCGTCCTCTTCCAGGTCATGACTCCACCTAACAAGTTCCGAGATCCGCTTATCTCCCGCATCAAGATCATGTCGAATCTGGACATCAGCGAGCGGCGGATTCCACAAGACGGCCGCATCAAGATCCACATTAACGACAACGGAAAACGCAAAGAGATCGATTTCCGGGTCTCGACCCTGCCTACCCTTTTCGGCGAGAAGATAGTCCTTCGCATTCTCGACAAAGCCAAACTGCCCCTCGACTTGACGCTGCTCGGGTTTGAAACTCAGTCACTCTCCAAATTCGAGTGGGCCGTAAAGCAGCCTTATGGGATGATCCTGGTGACCGGCCCGACTGGAAGCGGCAAGACCAGTTCGCTCTATACGGTCCTCAACAAGCTGAACACGGACGAAGTGAATATCATGACGGCCGAGGACCCGGTTGAATACAATTTCATGGGCATCAACCAGGTCCAGACCAAAGAGCAGATCGGCTTGACCTTCGCGGCCGCCCTGCGCGCGTTTCTCCGTCAGGATCCCAACATCATCATGGTCGGAGAAATTCGCGACCTTGAAACAGCGGAAATCGCGGTAAAAGCGGCCCTTACCGGCCACCTGGTGCTCAGCACGCTGCACACCAACGACGCTCCCTCCAGTATCGACCGGTTGCTCAATATGGGAATCGAGCCTTTTCTGGTTACCACCTCGGTCAACCTTATCTGCGCTCAGAGGCTGGTGCGCAAGATCTGCAAGGAGTGCAAGCAAAAGGTCGATACACCACGCGAGGCATTGGTCGAGCTCGGTTTTCCCCGCAACATGGTCCAGGACCTGGTCATTTACCAAGGAACCGGCTGCGCGAAATGCAACGACAGCGGGTACAAGGGCCGCATTGGGTTGTTTGAAGTCATGACCATGAGCCCCGCCATCCAGAACCTGGTTCTGACCGGCGGACGCGGCGGAGTCATCCGCGAGAAGGCCCGCGAAGAAGGCATGATCACACTCCGCGAAAGTGGTCTGGAGAAGATCCGCGCCGGAGTGACGACCATCGAAGAGGTCCTGCGGGAAACGGCTATCTACTAGTCCGTTCAGCGTTCACCGTTCAGCGTTCACCGTTCGGGGTTCGGGGTTCTGAGTTCTGAGTTCTGAGGTCTGAGTTCTGGGTTCGGGGTTCGGGGTTCGAGGTTCGAGGTTCAAACAATGCCCTCGAAAGGTGAACCCCGAACCCAGAACTCAGAACCCAGAACGGTGAAACGCTGAACGCTTTGTGACAATTGTCACCCGAGTCCGTTGGTCACGTAAGTAGAATCGACCGCGATGGAAACTACTCCACTCTCGCTCACCGATCTCCTTCACAAAGTCGGCGACATGTCCGGCAGCGACCTTCACTTAAGCGCCGGGTCTGCGCCGCGAATCCGGGTTCACGGTGAGATCCTCCCGCTGAATCTGCCTGTTCTCAAGCCGGCGGAGACGAAACGGCTGGCGTACAGCGTCATGACGGACGAGCAGAAGTTCCGGTATGAGCAGGCGCTCGAAATCGACTTCAGCTTTGGCGTCAAGGGCCTGGCGAGATTCCGTGCCAACGTCTTCACGCAACGAGGAGCAGTTTCTGCCGTCTTCCGTATCATCCCTTTCGAAATTCCTACATTTGAAGATTTGAACGTGCCGGTGATCATGCAGAAGCTCTGCGAAAAGCCGCGCGGCTTGGTTCTCGTCACGGGACCGACCGGGAGTGGAAAATCGACCACCCTGGCCACGATGATCGACAAAATCAACCGGGAACGCCGGGCACACATCATCACGATCGAAGACCCGATAGAGTTTCTGCACGAGCACAAGAACTGCGTGGTAAACCAACGCGAAGTCCACGCCGACACGCAATCTTTCTCGAACGCTTTGCGCGTCGCTCTGCGCGAAGACCCGGATGTTGTGCTCATCGGTGAAATGCGAGACCTGGAGACCGTCGAAAGTGCCTTGCGCATTGCGGAGACCGGGCATTTGACCTTCGCGACTCTTCATACCAACTCGGCTTACTCAACCATAAACCGAATTGTGGATGTTTTTCCTCCGCATCAGCAACCACAGATCAGGACTCAGCTGTCGATGGTGCTGGAGGGAATCATGTGCCAGACACTCCTCCCGCGGGCCGACGGGACCGGCCGTGTAATGGCGGCCGAGGTTTTGATTCCGAATACCGCCATCAGGAACTTGATTCGAGAGAACAAGATTCATCAGATCTATTCGGCCATGCAGACGGGGCAGGAGAAGTACAGCATGCAGAC
>RPQK01000588.1 GCA_003819755.1 Acidobacteriota bacterium
ACGATTTCTCCTATGCGCCAACCGACGATTTCCTGGAGGACATCGAAAGGTGGGTCCAGCTTCTACGAGCAAAAGGGTTGGAGATCTTGATCGCCGACATGACCCGCCCGGACATCGGACTGAGGGTCGCTCGCGTGATCGTGCCCGGCTTTGCGCATTTCTGGCCCCGTTTCGCCTGCACGAGGCTTTATGAAGTACCAGTCAGAACGGGATGGCTCGACCAACCCCGCGAGGAGTCGGAATTGAACCCCGCGCCGTTCCTGTTTTAGATCGTCGACCGAGGGAACCTATGGAGTTTGAGCAATCTCATCGCCTCGTTGAAGAGGCTCGACTCGTGAATGCCGGCGGTTGCGTCACCATCCAAGGGGTGCGAGGCCCGTTGCCCCTTAAGGGTGGTGCCCCGCCGGCGCTTGCCGAACGACTCACTGCCTGGACAACCGAGGACGAGCTGGGTCAGTCACTCGACCTGCCGGTTGTCTACTACGTGCTCAACATACTCCGGCGATACGGGCTCCTTCAGACCCGCTACCAGACGGCCTCGGACTTACTGTTCACCGTGAGCCCCGCCCCCGGCACGACCAGAGGGTTTCAAGGTGGAACAGTCCGCCTTTCACGCTTCGCCTACCTTCGGCAAGACCAAGGGGCGGCGAAGCTGGAGAGCCCTCTCTCTTCTTGCCGGGTGACGATCCACGATCCGCTGCTGGCCGCCTTCGTTTTCGAGCTGTGCTCCTCCGTTAGCCGGGAGCTCGGTGCGGCAGAAAGACTTTTCGCGGGTATTCTTTCGTCAGTCGGGATGTTGGACTCAGCCGATACAAGCTCGGTTTCGCTGCCCGTCTGGGAGTTTCACGACCTGCTTTTCCATGGTCGCACGTCCCCTGGATTCCACCCCTACCCGTACGGCGGGACCTTCCGACACAAGGAGAACAGGCCGGCGCAACCGGTGGTCAAATCGTGGCCGGAAACCACGGACGTCCTGCCGCTTGCCAGCCCTTCCGACAACCTTCAGTCCAAGCTTCAAACGCCTTTCGTTGAGGTTCTCAACCGTAGGCAGTCGGTGCGCGAGCCAGGGACCCGATCGATCAACGTTTGTGAGATCGGAGCGTTCCTGCACGAGTCCGCCCGGCTGAAGAGAGTGCTCGACAATCCGGGTTACCATTGTGCGGCGTCACTACGGCCCTACCCGAGCGGGGGCGCGTTGCATTCCCTCGAGGTCTACTTCCTCGCCCACCGCTGCGAAGGACTGAAGAAGGGGGTCTATCACTACGACCCGCAGGCCCACGCGGTCCGGCCTTTGGCCGTAAGCCCTGAGGATCTTGCCGGCCTGCTCGCGGTATGTCCCTTCCCCGACACGGGCTGGGGGTTGCCCGACGTGACGTTCTACATCTCCAGCCGTTTTGAACGCACGGCCTGGAAGTACGAAAGCATAGCGTATCGCCTCGTCCAGCAGGATCTCGGGTGCCTCTACCAGACGATGTATCTGGTCGCAACCGCGCTTGACCTGGCGCCTTGCGCGCTCGGTGTCACCCAGTGCGCGCTGCTGGCCAAGGTTCTCGGCATAGACCCGCACTCGGAACCTTTTGTCGGCGCCTTCACGCTGAGCGCCCGCTGAGGCCGCTTTCGTTCACGTTCTCTCCAGCGCCGGAGGTTCAGCAGCTCGGGTCATCTGCTTGGCCGGCGGCGATTCAATCGCCGATAAATCCCGGGTAGCGTTCCTGGCTACTTCCTCACGCCGGAGGCGTGAGAGGAGAGTAGCCGAGCCCCTGGCCTCATTGGTTTGCTCAGGCACGTCTTCGGCGGTTTTCGGATTCTTGAAGGCGCGCAAGACGCCCGGCTCCCCTTTCTTGTTTTTTGACAACCCGGCCAACCGTCCGGCCACTGCAACGTCTAATGGTTCAGATGGACGAGAGTGACGCGATCACGATCTCCCTGGCCAGGGACGGTGACGACGAAGCATTTCGAACGCTGGTAGAGCGCCACAGCCGGGACGTCTTCCGGCTGGCTTACAGGATCACCGTCGATCAGCAGGATGCCGAGGACGTGGTCCAGGAGACCTTCTTGCGCGCCTATCGAGGCCTGAAGCGCTTCCAGGGACACTCCGGCTTTGGAACGTGGCTCTACCGGATCGCTGTCAACTGCTCACTTGACCGGGTGCGCAGGCGCCGGCCTGACAGCGCCTACGATGAAAAACACGTGGAGCTGGATTCGGCACCCGATTCCGCCACCCAGGTGAGTTGCACCGGGGAGAGCCCCGAGGCGGCTCTTCTGGCAAGCGAAGTGCGTCGACAGGTCGCAAGCGCTCTTCGCGAATTGAGCCCGCTGGAAAGAACGGCCTTCATCCTCCGGCACTTTGAAGGCCTGTCGATCGAGCAGATCGGCGCCATCCTGGGGACGGAGTGCAACGCGACCAAACACAGCATTTTCAGGGGAATACGCAAGATGCGACGCGTTCTTGCCCCGGTTCTGGGTCGTACGCCATGACGCACTTATCGGAAGAACAGTTGATTCTTTACTACTACGGAGAGCTGGCCAGCGACGAGCTGATCGAAAGCCACTTTGCCGATTGCCCCTCCTGTCGTGAGGATTACAGGCAACTGCAAAGGACTCTCGACAGCGTCGACTACCTGACCGTTCCCGAGCTTCCTGCCGACTACGAAGCACGTGTCTGGCGCAGCGTCCAGGCCGGGCTCGACAAGCCCGCCAGGCGCAGGTGGCTGTTTTCATGGAACCCGCCCTCCTACGTGGCCGCAGGGGTCACGATGGTCTTGTTGATTGTTGCCGGTTTCCTGCTCGGGCGTTTCTGGCCGGTCTCCGCGCCCGAGGTGCCCCAGCTGTCCAGGAACGAAGTACGGGAGAGGGTGCTCGTAGCCGCAGTCATCGATCACCTCGACCGTTCCCAGCGGGCGCTTCTGGAATTGCTGAACAGCCAGGCCAACGGGCAAACGGACATATCCAGCGAGCAGGCCATGGTTCGGGGAATCCTCGAGGATAATCGGGTCATCCGACGGAACGCCGCCGCGGGCGGTCAGGCGGCGCTGGCAGACGTGCTGGACGATCTGGAACGTTCCCTGCTCGACATTGTCCACAGCTCTTCCAACCTTTCATCAGCCGAGTTAGCCGAATTGCGTTCGCGGCTTGAATCCCAATCGATTCTTTTCAAACTCCGCGTGATCAGTTCTCAACTCAAGAGGCGACAAGATGACGCCGCCCGGGAACTGGCACGCAGGTCTTCTTAAGGTGAGTACACTATGACCAAACGAAGCACAGCTGTTTCATTGACCATCCTGATTCTGACCCTGTTTGCACTACCGTCGCAGACAGTTCATGCAGCCGTTCACCTGAGCCCGATCGCCGGTTTTCCGATGCTCGGACCAGCGAGCGATGACCCCACCTATGACCGAGGAGTTAAGGCTCTGGACGAAAAGCGGTGGGCCGATGCGGTTCAGTCTTTCGACGAGGTGGTTCGCGTGAAATCCGCCAGGTCGGATGCCGCTCTTTACTGGAAGGCCTACGCCTTAAACAAGCTGGGACGGCGCGCCGACGCAGTCACGAGCCTTCAAACCCTGGGAAAGACGTACCCGACGAGCGGCTGGCTTGATGACGCCAAGGCGCTCGAATTGGAGATGAGGCAGGCCTCCGGGCAGCCAGTTTCGCCAGACAACACTGAGAACGAGGACTTGAAGCTCATGGCGATCGACGGTCTTCTGGCCAGTGACCCCGATCGGGCGATCCCCATGCTGGAGAAGATCCTACAGGGGAATCAATCCGCAAAAATCAAGGAACGCGCTCTTTTCGTTCTCGCCCAAGGGGGTAGCGTGCGTGCAGAGGAGATAGTGATCACTCTGGCGCGGAACAGCGCGCAGCCGGAATTGCAGGCAAAAGCGATTCAGTTTATCGGCCTTTCTGGACGAGCAAAGAGCCGGCAGGCGCTCGCCCAACTTTACGCGTCAGCCACTAGCCCCGAGGTCAAGCGGGCCGTTCTGAGCGGCTTGATGCTCAGCGGGGATCGGGAACGCTTGATCGCGATAGCAAAGGAGGAGAAGTCAGCTGAGCTGAAGGGCGAAGCCATCAATCAACTCGGAGTTCTCGGCGCGAAGACCGAATTGTGGCAGATGTACGAGTCAGCCGGCACGGCTGGCGAGAAGGAAGCAATCCTCAATGCCCTGTTCGTGGCCGGGGATGTGGACAAATTGATTCAAGTGGCTCAGACCGAGAAAGATCCGCAGACACGCGGCGCCGCAATCCAACGTCTCGGCGTCTCGCACGCGCAAAAGACGAGCGCGATCCTGGTGTCGATGTACCAGACAGAAAAAGACCCCGAGATCCGAACAAAAGTCCTCGACGCACTGTTTGTTCAGGGAAATGCCACGGTTTTAATCGACTTCGCCAGGAAGGAGAAAGATCCCCAACTGCGAAAGGAGATTGTTTCCAGGCTATCGATCATGAGGTCCAAAGAAGCCACCGATTACATGATGGAGATCTTGAACAAGGAGTAGCTCGCTTTATTGCGGCCGGACTCTCCAGAGTCCGGCAGCCCGGCCGCTTTTGGCCGGGCTCTCACGAGCCCGGCGCCGGACTCTGGAGAGTCCGGCCACGATAAGTTACAGAGGATTCGCCCATGAAAAAACTATGGATGTTACCCGTTCTGATATTCACGTTCGGCTGTTTGAGCGTTTCGGCTCAACCGCCTCTCGTCGAAAATTTAAAGCTCCAGACCCATTCGGCGCGGGGCGGCCTGGCTCCCCTGTTCCGGCGCCTCTCGGAAGCGCGCGTGCCCGGGTGGATCGGATACTCGGTTCCCGGAGTCCCCGGTCACCTGCCCGGGTGCTGCGGCAGCTGCAACGCCCCCCGGCCCTGTCGGCTCGAGGGCAAGGAGTGGTGGGGGAACGGTGACAGCGAGTGTCGGGAAAAGCGGCTCGCGACAAATCCCGGCCTGGTGATTCTGTTCCGGATCGGGACAACCGGCCTCGAAGAGCTGCGGGTCTCATCCGAGGACTGCCATTTGGATGCCGGCGGGCTCGCTTTTCACTGGCTCGAGGACGTCAAACCGTCGGAAAGTATCGCGATGATCGCGACCCTTTGTTCCGGCCGCGACCCGGAAGACGACAAGCATCACGTCGTCGACCCCGCGGTAATGGCGATCGCCCTGCATGGAGATTCGGAAGCCGATACCGTCATGGCA
>RPQK01000589.1 GCA_003819755.1 Acidobacteriota bacterium
CTGACTTCTGACTTCTGTTCTTCGATCACCGACGCCTATGGCGCACGACCAACGGAAAATCGGGCTGCTGACCGCCGCCTGTGTCGTCATTTCAAACATGATCGGCACAGGCGTCTTTACGACACTCGGGTTCCAAGCTGCAGAGATCAGGTCCGTTTTTGCGCTGCTCCTCTTGTGGCTGCTCGGCGGCATCGTTGCGCTCAGTGGGGCCTTGTGTTACGCGGAGCTGGCCGTTCGAATGCCTCGCTCGGGCGGGGAATACACGTATCTGTCTCGGATTTTTCATCCCGCGGTCGGGTTCGTGGCTGGTTGGGTTTCGGCGACGGTCGGCTTCGCAGCCCCGGCCGCGCTGGCCTCGGTGGCGCTTGGAAATTACCTCGCAACAGTGGTCCCGGCCTTCTCTCCCCTCGTTGTGGCTGTGACGGCCATCATTGTCGCCACCATCGTCCACGCCGCCGGGATCAAAGTGGGAAGCCTTTTTCAGGATTTCCTGACGGGCCTCAATGTGACTCTGATCCTGTTCCTCATAGCCTGCGGCTTTCTTCTTTACCGCTCGTCCCACTTTTCGCTTACTGTCACCCCGTCGGATATCCGCCCCGTCCTGACTCCCGTCTATGCGGTTTCGCTCGTCTACGTTCTTTTCGCCTACTCGGGCTGGAACGGGGCCACTTACATCGCCGGCGAGGTGAAAGACCCGGCGCGAAACCTGCCGCGGTCGCTCGTCATCGGCACTCTGATCGTCACCTTCCTTTACCTGGCCCTGAACGCCACGTTCCTGTACACGGTTCCCGTTTCTGAACTGGCAGGCAAAGTGGAGGTGGCTTTTCTTTCGGCCCGCCGGATCTTCGGACAAGCCGGCGCTCAGCTCATGACGGTCATGTTGTGCGTGGCTCTCGGAGCTTCATCAAGCGCCTTCATCCTGGCCGGCTCACGGGTGGCGAGGACCATGGGGGAAGATTTCCGCCGTCTGAGGTTCCTGGCGATCACGAACCAGAAAGGGACTCCGATCCCCGCGATCTTGAGCCAGGCGGCGGTGGCGCTGCTCCTGGTTCTCACGTCCGCGTTCGAGAACGTACTGGTCTATGTCGGCTTCACTCTGAGCGTGCTGACGACGCTCACCGTTATTGGGCTCTTAAGGATGAGGCAACGGGAAGGACCAAACCGCGACGGCTACAATACCTGGTTCTATCCGTTCACTCCTGTAATCTTCCTCCTTCTGAGCCTATGGATGCTGCTTTACAGTCTGGTTAACCGGCCGGTCCAATCACTCCTCGGCCTCGGAACCGTACTCAGCGGCTTGGTTGTGTTTCTTCTTGCCGGTCCGGTCCGACAGCCGGGTGGTTCGAAGAAGCAAATGCCATGAAGACGGTCGTGTCACTCATTTTGCTGTTCGCCATTGCGCCTTCATTTTCGTGTCAGATTATCCCGGAACAGCCCGGCTCCAGGCGCGTGAAAACCGCGCCTCAGGCGCGCCTTCGTTCGACAAGCGCGCCGAACGTAACTGCGGAGCGCCCAACGCGTTCTCCGGTGCAGCGCGCCATTTCACCGGCAAAATCAGCGGAGTTCGACCAGTTCGCCCGTTTCATAGCCGGGCGTTCCTCTGCTGATTCCCCGTTTGCTCCGCTTGAACGAACCGAGATGTGGGCGAGTCATTCGCAACTGTGCAACCAGGCATGGTTGCGCCTGGAACGGACTCAGCTCAGTCGGATCACGATGTGGTGCAGCATAGAGCTGAAGGAAGTCGACTCGGAGGATCGACCGGTTTTTTACCCGTTCGGGGGGCCCGACTTTCTTTACGCCCACGCCTTTTTCCCGCGCGCCTCCGACTACATCCTGGTCGGCCTGGAACCCGCCGGCTCAATTCCCGATTGGAGTGTCTTCTCGGACGAAGACTGGGACAAGTACCTCGGCTCGCTGCGCGCATCGATGGAGGAAATTCTCAATTTCACGTTCTTCCGCACCGAAGACATGAAGGAGCACTTGGAGAACGAAGATGTGAGCGGTCTGCTTCCCATACTGCTCTTTTTCCTGGCCCGAACCGACCACCGGATTCTCGCAATCGAGCGAGTCTATATCGGATCCAACGGAGAAGAAGCGGGCAGGGACGATTTCAGGCACCCGCGACGGCCCGGCAGACAGCTCATGGCCCGCTGCATCCAGTTCCAAGACTCGACCGGAGGGCCGCGCAACCTCTATTACTTCCCCCTGGACTTGTCAAACTACTCTCTGCGGGCGCGGCCCGGCTTTGCTGCGTTCCTGAAGAAGCGAGGGGCTCTGAATTCGTTCGTTAAGGCCGCCTCTTACTTGATGCACCGCCCGGCTTTCTCGGATGTGCGGGATGTGCTTTTGGGGCAGAGCGCTTGCCTCCTCCAGGACGACTCCGGCATCCCGATTGAGTGCTTTCCCGAAAAGGACTGGCGAATGCACCTGTACGGCAAGTATGACAAGCCGATCAAGTTGTTCGAGGCGCGTTATCAGACCGGGCTCGAACAGCGGTATGCCCAGGCCGGAGAGGTGCGAGCCTTGCCGTTCGGGTTCGGCTACCGCCTGCAGGCCGACCGCTCGAACCTCATGCTGGCGCGGAAGGTGTCGAGGTAAAAGGACCCCAAAGACCTCAAGGACCTCAAGGACCGAAAGCAGAGCTCCTCCTTTCGGTCGTTGAGGTCCTTGGGGTCCTTGAGGTCCTTTTACGTCAATTCGCGGGAGAGCACGCCACTCACACCACCTGCTTCAACAACTCCAGCATCTTGCGGTCGAGCTTGTGGTCGCGCCATGTTTCGTACTGGACGTCGGTTCGTTCGCTGTCAAGCACTCCGAACGAGCCTCGCAGGTTCCAGAGAGCCCAGCCCCACCCGACCTCCGCCCAAAGCTCGAGCTGATCCTTCATCCACGCGAGGACGACCGTGTGCGGGGTATGGCGAAAAGCCCCCCATTCGCCCACGTGGATTCCAACACCACGCACGTGCAGGTCGAGCCAAGGGTCGATCTGCTCAAGGCGCAGTCTCTCGCGATCCCACCTTTCCTCCTCGTTCTGGAAAGGCCACGCCGGTTCGTAGCGGTCGGAATTTGCCACCCAGGACGCTTTGTAGTGGCTCACGGTCATCGGCCGATAGCCTCTCGTGCTTTGCCCGACTCCCAGATCGCCGAGGCTCGGGACCGGGGTGTTGCCCCAATCGAGTCCGTCGGCGACGATCAGCCTGGTCGGGTCCTTTTCGCGTATCGCCTCAACCATTCGGCGGACCACCCTGCCATAGGTCTCCTCATTGATTTTGGCCGGCTCGTTCAGCAGGTCGAAGCTGAGGCGACGACTGGAAATTCCCCGGTAACGTTCGGCGAGGACTCGCCAGTGATGGCAGGCAGCGTCAAGCGCGCGGGGATCGGTCCAGAGATCGAGCGGTTCGGTCGGGGGATTTACGCAGTAGCCCGGCGCCCGGTGGAAGTTCAGATTCACATGCACACCGTAGGAGCGGCCGTATTCGATCGCCTTGTCGATCTCCCTCAGGACCGGTTCCCGCATTTCGAACCATCTGGCCGGGTCGGGATCGGTCCAGCAGAGATAGGACATCGGTAATCGGACAAAATTGAAACCCCATTGGGCGACGATTTCGAAATCGGATTCAAGGAAAGGGCGATTGCGTTCGTGGCTGAACTTCTCAAGCAGATTGAAACCGCGCCAGCGCGGGAGCCGACCGGTTTGAATTTCAGGGAGTGTGGCGCTGCGATCCTGCCTCCGTAATACGCAAGCCGACTCCAGAGCCAGTCCTGCTGTGACACCGAGGAACGTCCGTCGCTTCATGGCGGGATAGTAACACGTCTGAAAAACATAAAAGGCTTTTTGACGAGAAACAGCATCTGAGCTATTGACAATACTATAGTCTGAGTAGTACTAGATATTTAGTATGAAAAAGACCCCTACCGCTCAGGAACTTGAAATCATGAAGATCGTCTGGGAGATGAAGTCGGCGACGGTGCGCGATGTGTACGAGAAGATGCGCGAGCGGCGAAGGATCGCTTACACCACGGTGATGACCATGATGAAGATCATGGAGAGCAAAGGACTATTCGAGAAGAGCCTCAAGGGCCGCGCCTTCGTCTATCAACCCGCCGATCCGAAGAGCAAGACGCTTCAGAAGATGGTCATGGAGTTCGTCAACCGGGTCTTCAACGGTTCCGCTGAAGCCCTTGTTGTTCAGCTTGTCCACGACCGCCGGCTCTCAACCGAGGAATTGGACAAGATCCGGCAGTCGATCGAGGAGGAAAAATGACCGGCCTGTCCTGGTACTTGCAAAACCTGCTGGCTTACAGCCTGCAACTCGCCGTCATGATCGGGACGGCGGCCCTGCTGGTGAAGTTTCTTCCAATCGGAGCTCCCCGACTAGCGTATGCCTACTGGCGGTTTCTGCTGCTAACCTGCCTCCTGCTGCCGCTGATTCAGCCTTGGGCGGTCCCGCAACAACCGGCTTTGACCTCGTTCTTCGTCCCGTTCCAAAAAGTGCCGGGGCCTGAGGTCAGCAAGACGCTGACACCGGACGCGCCTTGGCAGATACCCTACGTTCCGCTTCTCATTGGGATCCTCGCGGCGGGAATCGTGTTTAGGGCATCTCGTTTCGTGGCAGGGGCTCTGAGCCTTCGCCGGGCGCTCGAGCGGGCTCGGCCGGCAGATTGTCCGGCCAGCTGGAAAGTGACGGTTGCGCTCCGGGGAGTGCAACCACAGATCTGTTTTGTCGACGGGGTGACGAGCCCTGCCACGTACGGGCTTAGAAGGCCGGTCATCCTCTTACCTCCCGCGTTCTCCAAGCTGACCGAAAGGCAACAGCAGGCTGTGATCTATCACGAGGTACGGCACGTGGAACGCCACGACTGGCTCTTTCGGCTGGGCGAAGAAACCGTTCGCTGTTTGTTCTGGTTCCACCCTCTGGTCGTCTGGCTCACACGGCGCATCGAACTGAGCCGCGAGCAGGAGGTCGACCAGGAAGTGGTTGAGATGATGGGAGAAAACAAGCCTTACCTCGAATCGTTAATGGAGATGGCCAACGCCCGCCTGGGCGGAACGGTTGCCGCGGTATTCCTCACCGAATCGTATCTCAGGCAGCGGGTTCGCCTGATCAAGGAGGGATTGACTATGTCGAAACGTCGTTTGAGCCTTTCGCTCGCTGTGAGCC
>RPQK01000590.1 GCA_003819755.1 Acidobacteriota bacterium
TGATGGCTGGTTGCACGATGTACGCGCCGGACTCTGGAGAGTCCGGCCACGATAAAAGCCCGTCGACACGCTTGATTTTTTCACACCTTCTCAGGAGTCAGCGGTCCGTGGTCAGTGGTCGGCGGTTATGAACAGCCTGTTTCTCAAGATCTTCCTCTGGTTCTGGTTGGCGATGGCGCTGGTCGGGGCGGCGTTAGTTATCTCCATCTTCTACGTGCCTGCCGGGGACGTAGAAGAGTGGGCGCGGGGAACGAGTGAGGCCTTGGTGGACTATGGTTCCGAGGCGGCTCGCATCTTCGAAGAACAGGGGCGCGGAGCGCTCGGGCAGTACCTGACCCGATCATCCAGTTCGTCGGGGGTTCGCCTCGGGCTCTACGACCCGGCTGGTCAGGAACTGACCGGACGGGCGGCATTCGGCGGTCCGGGAACAAGGGCGGCACGACGCGCGATTCGATCCGGCTCATCCGAGACCCTGATTGCGCCGAGACTGGTGGTCATCGCCCATCCCGTGACCGGTCCGTCAGGCAGATCCTACGCCCTGGTCGGCGCAGTCCCCAGGCGCCTGGCGCGCACTGAAACCGGACCCTGGGACCTCGGGTTTCGCATCCTGGGGATTGTCTTAACCGCCGGGCTCGTGTGCTACGGCCTCGCTCGTTATCTGACTTCCCCTTTGATGAAGTTGCAGCGGGCGACCCGGGGTCTCGCGCAAGGGGACCTCGACACCCGCGTGGGTGAGTCGGTCGGCAGACGGTCGGACGAATTCGCCGACCTCGCCCGGGACTTCGACCTCATGGCGGATCGGATTCAGCATCTGGTCCTTGCGCAGCGGCGCCTGTTACAGGATATCTCCCATGAACTGAGATCTCCTCTCTCCAGGCTCAACGTCGCACTGGAACTGGCCAGGAAGAGCGCCGGCCAGGAAGCGGCTGTGTACTTGGACCGGATAGAAACCGAGGCCGAAAGGATGAACCATCTGATCGGCGAGCTTCTCACCCTCTCCCGGCTGGAGAGCCAGGGCCCGAGAGCCACGGGGGCCCCCATTGCCCTGCATCAACTGCTTGAGAGAGTGGTCGCGGATGCCGACTTCGAGGCGAGCGGGCTGAAACGCTCGGTCCGGCTTGAATCGAGTGAGGAATGCCAGGTGACGGGATCGCTCGAGCTGCTGACAAGCGCCGTGGAAAACGTGGTGAGGAATGCCATCCGATATGCGCCGGAGGATTCCACTGTGGAAGTGACCCTGGCGAACGAACGGCGCGGGTCAACCCCTGAAGCGGTCATCAGCATCCGAGACCGCGGCCCAGGGGTCCCAGAGGATAAACTCCAGCATATCTTCGAACCCTTCTACCGGGTGGACGATGCCAGGGACCGGCGATCGGGAGGGATGGGTCTGGGGCTGGCAATCGCCGGAAGGGCGGTGGAACTGCATGGCGGTTCTATTGCCGCCCGCAACACGCCCGGAGGCGGGCTGCTCGTGGAGATTCGGCTGCCGGTGAGCGCATGACAGCTGCCTGCGGCGCATAGCGGAAGGCAGCTGTCATGCCCAAGATGGTAAAATTTCCCAATGTCTTCCCGCCTTTTCCACCCCGTGGTGTCCGATTGGTTTGGCCAGACCTTCGGGACTCCGAGTGAGCCGCAGCTGCAAGGATGGCCGGCCATTCAGACCGGGAAACACGTCCTGATTGCTGCTCCGACGGGTTCCGGGAAGACGCTCGCGGCCTTCCTTGGCGCAATCGATCGGTTGGCGCGACAGGGGCTGGAAGGTCGTCTGCCCGATGCCACCCAGGTGCTTTACATCTCCCCGCTGAAGGCGCTCGCCAACGACGTGCAGAAGAACCTCCTTGAACCGCTGCGCGGTATTGCCGAGCGCGCGGCCGCCAGTGGAAGTGCTCTCCCCGAAATCCGCCCGCTGGTGCGCACTGGTGACACCCCGGGTTCAGCCAGGCGGCAAATGACGGTTCGGCCGCCGCATATCCTGGTAACCACCCCCGAATCTCTTTTCATACTGCTCACGTCCGAGAGTGGCCGGCGGATGCTGTCGACGATCAAAACCGTGATCGTCGACGAAATTCACTCTCTCGCCCGCGACAAAAGAGGCTCGCATCTCATGCTCTCCCTGGAGCGGCTGCAAGCGCTCGCCGGCAGTGCCGTCCAGCGCATTGGCCTCTCTGCCACCCAGAAGCCGATCGAGAAAGTCGCCGAGTTCCTGACCGGGCCTGACCGAGCGGCGCTCGTCGTCGACATCGGCCACAAGCGGGAGACGGACGTTGCGGTCGAAGTGCCGAACGACGAGCTCGGGGCCGTTGCGAGCGGAGAGGTGTGGGAGGAAGTCTACGACCGGTTGAGCGAGCTCATAGAGCAGCACCGCACAACACTGATTTTCGTCAATACGCGGCGGCTGGCCGAGCGCGTTACCCACCACCTGGCTGACCGCCTGGGGGCGGACAAGGTCGCCGCTCACCACGGTAGTCTGGCGCGCGAAGTCCGGTTGGACGCCGAAGATCGGCTAAAACGAGGTGAGTTGCGCGCCGTTGTCGCGACCGCGTCCCTCGAGCTCGGCCTGGACATCGGAAGTGTCGACCTGGTTTGCCAGATCGGCTCGACCCGCTCCATTGCCCTCGCCCTGCAGCGCATCGGGAGGTCGGGCCACTGGCGGGGAGCGGTCCCTAAGGGGCGGATTTTCGCCACAACGAGGGACGAGCTGCTGGAATGTGCGGCCTTGGTTCGTGCCATCCAACGAGGGGAACTGGACCGGATTCGGATCCCGGTCGCGCCTCTGGACGTCCTGGCTCAACAGATCACGGCGGCGGCTTCGGCCGAGGAGTGGCGGGAAGATGATCTTTTCGAGCTCTTCCGCAAAGCGGGGCCGTACCGCTCGCTGGAGCGTCAGACCTTTGATGCCGTCGTCCGCATGTTGTCCGAAGGAATCAGCACTTCCCAGGGACGCCGCGGAGCCTATCTTCATCGGGACAAGATCAACGGCAGGGTGCGGGGCCGCCGGGGGGCAAGACTCGCGGCTATCACGTCAGGCGGCGCCATCCCGGAGAACGCCGCCTTCCTGGTAAAAGTGGATCCCGAAGAGACCATCGTCGGAACGGTCGATGAGGATTTCGCGACCGAGAGCATGAGGGGCGACGTCTTCCTGCTCGGGAATACCTCATGGCGGATACGACGAATAGAGGCAGGAGTCGTCCGGGTTGAGGATGCTCACGGCGCGGCCCCCGACATCCCTTTCTGGCGCGGCGAGGCGCCGGCAAGGACTGATGAGCTGTCGACGGCGTTTTCGGAGTTGCGGGAGGAAATCGCTGGGGGAACAACCGTCGCTGGGAGCGCAGGCTTCTCGCCTGCACTGGGGCAAGGGGCGTCCCGCCCCGTCCGAAACGAAAATACCGTCGATCATGCCCAAGCCTCGAACGGGGCGGGACGCCCCTTGCCCCAGCGCCAGCGAGACGCCCGCGCTCGCAGCGACGCCCGCGCTCCCAGGGAAGACACACTAACGCCCGCACAGCTTGTCAACCGCCTTAATCACGAGTGCGGGCTAAACCGCCTTGGGGCCGAACAGGCGATCGAGTACTGCCGGGCGGGCGCGCGCAGCCTGGGGGCGGCGCCCAGCCGGGAGTGTATCGTCGCCGAGCGTTTCTTTGACGAGGGAGGCGGCATGCAGTTGATCCTGCACGCGCCTTTTGGGGGCCGTATCAACAAAGCGTGGGGGCTGGCCCTCCGCAAGCGCTTCTGCCGCTCCTTCAACTTCGAACTTCAGGCGGCCGCGACCGAGAACGGGATCCTGATCTCGCTGAGCGATCAGCACAGCTTCCCGCTCGAGGCGGTCTTTTCCTTCGTAACCTCGCACACCGCCCGGGAACTGCTGGTTCAGGCATTGTTCGGGTCTCCGCTCTTCCCCACTCGCTGGCGCTGGACCGCCAGCCGGGCGCTTGCCGTGCTTCGCTTTGCCGGAGGGAAGAAAGTCCCGCCGCCCCTGCAGCGTATGCGGTCCGACGATCTTCTTGCCTCCATTTTCCCCGAGCAGGCCGCCTGCCTGGAAAACATCCAGGGCGACATCCAGGTGCCGGATCACCCGCTCGTTGATGAGACGCTTCGGGACTGCCTGGAGGAGGCGATGGACATAGACGGGCTTGTCGAAGTGCTCCGACGCATCGAGAGCCAGGAAATCCGGTGTGTCGCGATCGATACCCGGGAGCCTTCTCCTTTCTCTCACGAGATCCTGAATTCGAACCCTTACACATACCTCGACAACGCGCCCCTCGAGGAAAGACGAGCCCGGGCCGTCCAAACGCGACGGGCGCTGCCCGAGGAAGCGGAGGATCTGGGCCAGCTGGACCCTGAAGCCATAGAGCAGGTCCGCCAGGAAAGCTGGCCGCCGCTGCGGGATCTTGATGAAGTGCACGATGCGCTTCTCACGATGGCCCTGATTCCGGAAGCCGATCTGAGGGACCAACTGCCCGAGCTTCGAGCCCTGAAAGACAATAACCGGGCTGTTGAGGTAACTCTGCCCGCAACCACCGGCCCGAGACCAGCCGCTCTCCCGGCAGTGCGGCGATTCTGGGCGGCGACGGAGCGTGCCGACGTCGTCGCCCGGGCCTTTCCCGAGGCGGTGCTTGATCCCGACCTGACTGGCGCAGCCCGGGCCAGGGCCGCCTGGGACAGCGATCGAGACAAGGACTTCGAGGAAGCGCTGACCGAGATCCTGCGGGCACGACTCGACTCGACCGGCCCCGCCACAGCATCGGAGTTGGCCGACCTGTATGGCGCCTCTGTCGCCGCCGTCGAGTCGGGACTGCACCGGCTGGAAGCTCAAGGGCAGATTCTGCGTGGTTCATTTCGGCCTTCCGTGAGCGAATTGGAGTGGTGTAATCGGAGACTGCTTGCCCGAATTCATCGTTTGACGCTCGGCCGACTGCGCAGAGAGATCGAACCGGCCACCCCGGCTCAGTTCGTGCGCTTCCTGCTCCGCTGGCAGCATGTTGCGCCTGGAACGCGGCTGTTTGGTGAAGCCGGCACGACGGCGGTCCTCGAGCAGCTGCAAGGTTTTGAGAGCGCGGCCGTCGCCTGGGAGGCGACGATTCTTCCCTTGCGCGTCGCCGATTACAAACCGGACTATCTCGATTCCCTGTGCCTCTCGGGCCGGTTTGCCTGGGGCA
>RPQK01000591.1 GCA_003819755.1 Acidobacteriota bacterium
GCCCAGGACAACGAGGGATACAATCACTTTTCGATTATAACACTGCTATAATTGACGCCATGCGTAAGTGGCCGCTGTTATTGAGTTTTCTCGGGGTCTCTTTGCTCGCTCAACGCACACAGGAAGTCCCGTCCTTTCGCGGAGGCGGGCTGACCGTCCTGGTCGACGTGGTGGTGACCGACAAGAACAACCGGGTCATCCGCGACCTGAAACCAGAAGACTTTGTCATCTACGAAGACGATGTTCCTCAGAAGATCGAGAACTTTCAGATTTACCAGCCGGAAGTCCGCGTCACAGCTGAGAAAAAACGGGAAGAGCAAGCCGCGGCCGCGCCGATCGCCACTTCACCGCCGGCCGAACCGGCGAAGCCGAACCTGATCATCATCCTCCTGGATTACGCGACCACGGATTTCGAGAACCAGAAGCTGGTTGAGGAGGCTTCGACCCGGTATATCCGGGAGAATTTGAAGCCGAACGACCTGGTCGCGGTATTTTCGCTCAGTTCGTCTTTTCGTTTCCTAGCGGACTTTACGAATGATCGGGATGCACTGATAGCAGCCCTGCAGCGACGCGACATCGGGGGCCGTTCAATGGCCGGAAACGCGCGGACGGGGGGCGGGCTGACCGCAACTCAGTCGCAGGCCCTCTCCGAGGCCGGCCCGGCCAGTATAGCTACCGGAGGGTCACCGGAGTCCATCCGAGCGGCCGCGCAGGCCGCCCAGGCCCAGGGATCCCAGATGGCTCAACTCATGTCGGCGGAGCGCATCCAGAACATGTTCTATCGGATGGGCTCTTATCTGGCCGAAAGGGAAGCCCGGTCCGTGCTTCGTGCCATCGCCGCCATCGCCCGCGGTGTTGAAAACATCGAGGGCCGCAAGACTCTGATCCTGTTCTCGCAGGGGTTCGTGGTGGGCGCCCGGATGGAAGCCGACCTGGACAAGACGGTTACCATCGCCAATCGGGCCAACCTGGCGATTTACGGCATTGACTCTCAGGGGCTGACGACGCGTGATACCTCGGGCGAGTTAGTGCCGTCGGGGGAGCTGTCGAGCATCTCCGCTGCGACCGGCCCCCGGCGCAAGAACGCGACCGGCGGAGAATCTCTCTTCGACAGGGCTCGACAAGTCGGCTCGGACTTGCGGGACAGTGCGTTGCGATATGTCTCGACCGCGACCGGCGGTTTCGCCATCCGCAACACGAACGACCTCCATATCGGCATGAAACGGATCGACGAGGATATCCGAAGTTACTACCTGCTGACTTACCTCCCTGCCAATCAGACTTTCGATGGCAAGTTCCGTAAGATCCGAGTCGAGGTGAAACGAGACGGCGCCACCGTGCGAGCGCGAACCGGATACCAGGCTGTCCCCCCGGGGCTCGAAACGGTCACGCCGGATCAATTCGAACTGATCAATGCGGCGGAAACCAGGCAGGTTCCGTTTGACCTTCCGCTATTCATGAGGCTGGACGCCTTTCAGACCGAAAAGTCCGAACAGCGTCTTCTGGTCACCCTTGAAATCCCAACGACCGCGATTGAGTTCGCCGAGGAACAGGAAACCGATGGAACGAAGCACGTGGGAAAGCTCGAACTGATCGGGCTGATCCGGGATGCGGGCGGGCACATAGTCGAGCGTTTCGGGACCCCGGTGAACCTTCATCTCCTCACCAAGGAGTACGAGGTCCTTTCCAAGGGAAGCGTGAGCTTCTCCAATAGCTTTGACGTCTTTCCCGGCGCGTACACCGTTGAAGTCGTGACGAAAGACGCGCGAACCGGGAAGATCGGACTTGTTGAGAATTCGATCCAGGTCCCGAGAAGATCCAACCAGTTGGCGCTGAGCACGCTCGTGCTCGGCAAAGATGTCGAGAAGAGCGAGCCGGGAGCCGAACTGCTTGCCTCCGGCGGGACACGGGTCCTGCCGGTTGCCCGTCGAGTCTTTCGCAACGGCGATAAGCTGGTCTTCTTCTTCGATGTCTACAACTTTCAAATGTCGTCCTCCAAGAACCCGAAAGTGGCCGTCCAGGTTGCCCTCCAGCGGCTTGGCGCTAAGGACCGCGTGACCCTTCCCGAGTACGTGATCAGCGAAGCCTCCTCCCCTGCCTCGCTATCGGTGGCCCGATACATTGAGCTAAAAGGCCTGGCGGCCGGCAAATACGTCCTCACCGCCAGTGTCGCCGACCGCCTCGCCGGCAAGACCATCGAAGGCCGCACGACGTTTACGCTGGAGTAGGGTTCGGGACTCCGCGAGCGGAGCGGCTGCCTCTAAACCTTCTCAAAAACCCCTTCCCAAACCATCCCTAAGATCTGATATTATCTTGCGCTCAAATAAGGAGGATGATGCCAACGGGGTCGTTGATGTTGATTGCGGTGGGTTTGTCGATGGACGCGTTCGCCGTTTCTGTGAACAAAGGCGTCTTCAGCAGGCAGTCGAAAGCGCTACAGGCCCTAACCCTCGCGGTTTTCTTCGGCAGCTTTCAGGCTTTGATGGCCTTAACCGGCTGGTCGCTCGGCAGCCTTGCCCATGATCTCGTCTCGACGCTCGACCACTGGGTCGCCTTTGTTCTGCTCGCCGCCATTGGCGGCAAAATGATGTACGAGGCCCTCAGCCGGACGGAAGCCGCGCGCTACGCCGGGGTCTTAGGCCTTTGTACCGTCCTGGCCCTGTCAATCGCGACCAGTATCGACGCATTGGCCGTCGGAATCGGGCTTTCTTTCCTGCAGTCTTCGATTCTGGATCCAGTCGCGGTAATCGGTTTAACGACCTTTCTCCTTACGCTGATCGGCTCCGCTATAGGGCAGTTCCTGGGAAGTCTCGCCGGCAATCGCTTTGAGTTCCTCGGCGGGGTGATACTGATCGCGATCGGCTTTAAGATCCTGATCGGACACCTTTACTTCTGACCGTTCGTGCTAGTTCGTGTTAGTTCGTATTAGTTCTTGGGTTGAACCTCTTGCCGTCCCTTTTCCTGGGCTTCGCGCCGTACTCGACCTGCGCACCCCAGATCACGGTTTCCCCGGTGAAGCGCACATAGAAGCAACCGTTCGGATTGACCCAGCGGCTGACGTCCGCGGAGAGGCTTTGTCTGTCGCCACTGCCCCTTATGACGCGGCCCGTCCAAGTCTTGTTGTCCGGGGACGCGTCCATGTTGAAATCACTCCCGCTGATTTCAACTTTCACTCGCGCGCGCCGGCTGGGATAGACGTTGAATTTGTACGTGACGAAGTTCTGTCCGTAGCCCCCCGTCGTTTTCCGCCAGATGGGGGGCGGATCATCCCGGGTGTTCGTTTTCGAGCCGTGATCCTCCCAAAGGTAGGGCGCCTCTTCCCAACTCTGACCGTTCGGCCTCGGGCGGAACGAAATCGGGAAGAGGCCTCGTTGCTTGGCTTCTTTGGTCAATGAGACAAACTGGTCCATGGTCACCAGCTTGTACTCTCCCGGGTGGGCGTGCTCCAGGAGCTCCAGGCATTTCGCCATGTCAGAAGGTGAAGTGAACCAGTTCACCCAGGTGAGGTGCACAAACAGCGGGCGGGCGACAGCACCGGTCGGGGCGTGTGTCCATTCCTCGATCTGCCGTGCGATCTGCTCGACCGATACGGTCTCCCCGCCGTATCCGCCGCCGCCGGCCAGAAACATCGTCCGAATGTACGGAACGAGAGGGTACCCCTCGGGCCAGTAGACACCCTGGTAGCCGCCTCCCCCGCCGTAGCCCTCCCTGATTGCATCCGCATGAGTGAGGTACCGTAGTCGAGACGTCAGGGTCGAGTCGGCAATGGGGATAAACCCTTCCATCGGACACGTGAAATCAGCCACCCGTAACCCGGTGGCACCGAGATAGCAGTTGGCCATCTCGAGGTATGCCGGCAGAGAGTCGCCGAAACGCTTCTCGTCGAACCAGGCGTACCCGGCGGGCAGGTCGGCGACGAAGGTATCGTTGGGACTCGCCTCGTCGAAGAAGTACCGAACGATTCCTCTGGCTGCCTCGAACAGGAGGGCGTTCAAGGTCCAGTTGATAGGGAACTTCCCGCGTACGGGGTCCGCCCACAGACTGCCGCCTCCGTTTGAACCCCAGAAATTGCGATAGAGCACGCCGGCCTGGTCGCCATCAGTGAAGGTGAATGTCAGGTAGATCTTCGCCTCAAGGGGAGGACTGCTCGGCCTTGGCCTCTTGTCGAGCTGGAAATAGGGACTTAGCGCGCCGTGCACCGACAAGTTCGGCATCCAGGCCATGCCGCCGTTGAAGCATCGTTTCTCGGAAAGCAGCCGGATATAGTCCCCTTCGTCTCCATGCCAACCGCGTACCATCGTCAGCGGCCCTCGCTTCTGGAGCAGCTGAGCAAACAGCAACCGATCGTACGGGGTGAGATTCAGCGGGTTTGCCGGCGTCGGGGAGGGTTCAAAGAAGAAGTGAAAGTACCCGGCGCCGACCGAATAGTCATAGAGCCATGGCTCAAAATTGTGTCCGGGCGCTTCGGTCGGCCGCGCTTCAAGATCATGGACGAGAGCAACGGCTTCCCGTCCGGTCAATGGCAAAAGCGAATTTATCGCCCACTCGTAGGCGTCCTGTCGAGTCTTCCAAGGCGAGTCCGAATGAGCGGATGTCCACTGCTCCCGCAAGTCGAAGGCATCTGGCCGCCTGAGAACTGCGGCACCGGCGCCCAACTTCGTTAAAAACGAATCCGGGAGCAGCTGATAACCCAACTGACGCAGCCGGCTGACGTCGTCAGGATGAACGGGGATCGCATTGCCAACGAGCCCTGAGACTGTGCAGGCAATATTGATGGTGCAGGTCCGTCCGGCATCGATGTTTTTCCCCCTGGCCGTTTCGGGGTCAAAGACGATGTAGTAGTTGATCCCCGCCTCTTCCCGGGCGATCTGAAGGAGCCTCTCCGAACTGACCCTGGTCACCTGGATCGGCGTTTTCTGGCGGTAGTATTCCAACCACTGGCCGTGAGGAGAACAGGGCGGAAAGCGGCAATCGAGCAGGTCCAGCCAGACCATTTGTCCTTTTGGTGCTTTTCGGTTAACCAGCCCCTGGAGAGCAGCCAGCGTGGTTACCCAGTGCGGGTCGTCGGCATCGGCTTCGGCGACGAGCAATGTTGTCGGCAGGGGCCACGGGC
>RPQK01000592.1 GCA_003819755.1 Acidobacteriota bacterium
TCCCTGACATCGGGAAGCTCCAGAATCTCGCCGATTGGCTTGGTCCGGCAGTGGGCGATCAGCTCGATAATGAACTGTTCGTGATTAAGCCGGAAATCTGAGAAGCGGCCGAGCCCGGTACGGGGGTCCACCAGGTAAGAGAGCAAAATCCAGCCGGCCGGCTTCAGAATTTCGTCCTTGGTCAGTTCCGCCGAGTCGCTCTTATTCACTGCCCAGAGAAGAGGTAAGAACCGCGAACCGAAGCTTTGGACACCGCCGTAGTAGTCCCAGATAACCTGGGCGGTGCTGGGAGCCGTACGCGAGGACCCCTTAAATTCCAGCTTCTGCAGCTTAAGCCGTTCTTCCTCGCTAGAGTGATGGTCGAACCAAAGACCACAGCCCGGGACATAGGGAACGTTCGCCACGACATCGTCCGCCGTCACCTCGATTTTTCCATCCTGGACGTCTTTCGGATGGACAAACTTGAAGCGATCGATCACGTTCTTCTCCATGAGAAGCACCGAGCAGACGATGCCGTCAAAATCCAGGCGAGTGATCAGTCTCATGACCCCCCCTCGATAAGCATCTAGGGATTTTACCCAATCGCCGGCCTAAGTGTAGAAGAAAAAATCACGGCAGGTTGGGGAGGGCTCGCTTCTTGGCCCATGGATCGATGTCAAAAGCGACGGCCGCACGGAATCCACTCTCCGCACCACGCAAGCGGGCAAGCGATTGGTAATACTCGAAGTACGGGAAACTGGAGATACCTCCTCGGATCAGTTCGTACTGCTTGACCGATTGCTCCCAGAGGTCCAGTGAGTCCGAGACGTCCACGTACAGGTAGGGCGAAAAGTCAGTCTTGTCTTCCCAGTTTTCGGTGTAGTAGATCCCCCGAATTCCCCGGTGAGGCGGGTCGTCGGCCTTCACGCCTTCAAGGGAGGCAAGCAGGACCGCGTCGTTGGTCAGAAAATGAGCGGCGATATGGTCTTTGTGAAGCCCGTTCTTCCAGTGGGTGATGATATAGGCCGGCTTGGTCTGCCTGATCACTCCAACCAGGAAGCGGCGTGCTTCCTCGCTGTTTTGGAGTTGCCCGTCAGGGTAGGTTCCAAATATCACCTTGGCGCCTATCACTTTCGCCGCGGCTTCGGCTTCGCCTTTCTTCTGTTTTCCGTACTCTTGTGCGCTCACACGCGGGTTGCCGCCCTCACCTGCCGTCAGGTGAAGCAGAACCACGCGGTCTCCCCGTTTGACCTGCTTTGCCAGCAGTGCGCCGCAGGTCACCTCCATATCGCCCGGATGCGCGCCGATGGCGAGAATGGTCCGTTGTTCCGGGGAGGTTGGCGCCTGCTGCCCGAAGCACAAAGCCATCAAACAGATGCAGAGAACTGGCTGCCACATCAACTTGCGCATGTCTTTGTTCCTTTCCGCCTGGCAATCCCACGATTGCGGCCACCAGCAGTTTAAGGCCGGAACGCCGGCTGACGACAGGGGCTTTTCTTTCGCGGCGGTTGACGGGAGCAGGTTCTTAGAATAAGATGGCGCGGAATTTGGGAGGAGAGCATGACACACGAGGTTCATCGGCCTCCTGCGGTCTGGATTCTGGTTGTCCTCACGGTCTGTCTTCAAATTGATGCCTTTGCCGCGAATCTGCGAACCGTCGATTTCCTGGATGCCGCCAAGGATCGTTTTGTCGGAGACTACAGACTTCAGCTCCTGGCGGTCTTTCTCCTGTTTGCAGCCGGTTTTGTGCTTTACCGGTGGCAGGCCGGCCAGCTTCAGCGACGTATTGAGGAACTGGAAGCGAAAATCAAGCGACTCTACCGGGAGGTGGATGACGCCAAGCGAGAGTTGGAGAACGAGGCCCGCCATGATCCCCTCACCCAGCTTCCCAACCGCGGTACCGCGCTCGCTTACCTGAAATCCCAGCTGGAGAAGAAACCTGACGCGGGCCTGGGGTGCATCATCGTTGACTTGGACAACTTCAAACGCGCCAGCTATACACTGGGCCACACCAAGGGAGACGAGATCCTGTGTACGATGGCTGCAAGGATCAAGGAAGCCGTGCGGGACGGGGACATGGTCGCCCGTTACGGGAGCGACGAATTTCTTCTTGTGTTACCCGCCGCTTCGGCCATTGAACTGGAGATCCTAGCCCGTCGCCTGGCGGGTCTTTCCCATACCGAGGACAGCACGCCAGGCTGGAAGATTACCGTCACCACATCCTCAGGGTGTGTTCTGGCGCTGCCCGATAGCCAGGTGAACGAAACGAGCCTTCTTGCCACGGCCGACGCGCTGCTCGACGAAGTGAGGAGGCAGGGAGGGCGAGGCTATCGCATGCAGCAGGTCGGCGAGCCCAAAGCCGCGGTAGCGGAGAGCTGACGGCAAGCAACGCGCGTTGCTTGCCGTTTGCGCCTTACCCTTTCTCCAACTTCAGCGTCACCGTCGGCACGTCCGCTATCTGGGATGGGCCGAAGTACTGGACCGGGCCCGGGAAGACGAAATCGTCATTGAGGGCCCAGCGCTCTCGATTCGTGCTGAAATGCTGGAACGGTTTTCCTTCCAGGTCAACCAGGGCCTTCTTGATCACCGGAACCGGCTTTCCTTTCCGAACCTCCATGTTGAGCATCATGGTGACCGGCGTGCCGCCGGCAACCCACTCATCGGCAGGACGGGTCAGGTTGCGAACGTTGACCGTGTAGCCGGTCAGTCCGGCCCGCACCAACTGAGTTGCCGCATACCCGAGTGAATAGCAGTAATCCGCGTCGAAATTCGAGGGCATGGCACAGCGGCCCTCGTAGCCGAAGAAGTGCGATAACGAGCTGAATTTGGCTTCGGTTTGGCCCCGCGACTTGAGCAAGCGGATCTTGTCGGATACCAGGTCGATGAGAAGCCGCTCCGTCTCCACCTGTGAAAGCGGGACGTTTCCGTGACTGTCCCGGTGTAGAAGGACCTCCTGGATGTCCTGCGGCAGAGACCCATACACTTTGGCGCTCGCGGCCGTGAGCCGGTTGTTCAGGTACTGGACCCGTTCGGAGTGGTCCGGAAGATCGCGGATGTACTGCTCGTCCTTGCCGAGAATCGTGCTCAGTTCGTCGATCATGCGCTTGATGTCGGAAATGAACTCAGGAAGCCCTTCCGGCACAATGACAACACCGTAGTTTTTGCCGGCTGCCGCCCGCTTCAAGACGACGTCCGTGATGTAATCGACGACCTCGGCTAAAGTGGTCCCCTTCGCCTGGATTTCCTCGGACACCAGGCAGACGTTAGGATGAGTCTGAAGCCCACATTCCAGGGTGACGTGGCTCGCGGCTCTGCCCATTAACCGGACGAAATGCCAGTACTTGACCGCCGACATGGAGTCCCGGCAGATGTTGCCAATCAGTTCCGAATACGTCTTGCATGCCGTGTCGAAACCAAAGGACGCTTCGATCTGCTCGTTCTTCATATCACCGTCGATGGTCTTCGGGACACCGATGACGACCGTCCGGCATTCCTCCTTGCAGAGGTACTCGGCGAGGATGGCGGCGTTCGTGTTGGAATCGTCGCCGCCGATAATGACAAGGCCGTGAAGATTCATGGAATCGAAATTCTGTTTACAGGCAGCGAGCTCTTCCGGTTTCTCAATCTTGTCCCGGCCGCTCATGATCATGTCAAAGCCGCCGGTGTTCCGGTACCTGTCGATGATTTCGGGCGTCAGTTCCTTGTATTTGCCCTTGATGATTCCGCCGGGCCCCTTCAGGAATCCAAAAAGCCGGTTACCCGGATTCGCTGCCTTTAGCGCATCAAACAGTCCGGCGATCACGTTGTGCCCGCCGGGAGCCTGACCGCCAGACAAGACGACTCCCACGTTTAAAGGATTGCCATTCAGTTCACCGTTTCCCTCGATGATCGTGGCCACCGGCTGGCCGCACGTTTTCGGGAAACGCTGCTTGATCTGTTCCTTGTCGGCGGCCGGCTCGGTCGGCACCCCCAGCTCCACCCTGACGTTATTCGAGCGAAGGGCCTTCGGCAGCTTCGGCTGGTAGGCCGCACGCGCTTTCTGCAACACGGAAATCTCGGCACTCATTTGTTGACTCCTCCCCAACACGGTTCGGGGTTCGGGGTTCGGAGTTCGGGGTTCGGGGTTTACCGTTCATGAAATGAACCTTGGAACCCGGCGACCCCGGAACTTCGGAACCCTGAACCCCGAACCCCGAACCCCGAACCCTATTCGACAATTGTGGCTGACTTGATGTAGTCGAGGTTAGGAAAGTCCTTCTTCAGGTAGGCGTTTCCCTCGGTCTGAACTCGCCCCTGGTCGGGACCACGCCCGCGCGGCGCCCCTTCTCCATAACCCGAATGGAGCAGGTCGATGTTCTCCATTCCCTGGATTACCCGACCGAAGGGCGAGAATCCGCTGCTGTCCAGACGCGCGTTGTTCCCGTAATTGATAAAGAACTGAGTCGTCCTCGTATTCGGACCAGCCATCGCAAAGGAGATAAACCCTCGAAGATTCGACTGCTTCACCGGGTCATCCTGAATCTTAGCATCCCGCCAAACGGCTGAAACGGATGGGTTTCCATGAATACCGAACTGAGCCATGAATCCTTCGATTACGCGGAAGACTGCCACGTCAGTAAAGAACCCAGCCTTTACCAGGTTGTAGAAACGGTCGGCTCCTTTTGGCGCCCACGCCCGGATGACTTCTATCACCACGGGTCCCTTGGTCGTGTCGAGATTGACCCGGAAGGTCTCGGGTGCCTGTGCGGTCGCCTTTGCGGGATCCAGAGCTGCGAGTGTCCCGGACGGCTGTTTAGGTTGCATAGACTTCTCCTGTGGTTTGGCCTGATTCAACCCGGACGCTGTCCCGCTAACACTCGCGAGCAGGAAAAGGCCCAGGAAAACGAAGCGTAATGTTTGGTATCTCATGTCCTTGCGTTGCTCCTCAAAAGGAGTATGTTAACCCGCCACAGCACGCTAAGAAAAGCGACTGGAACCACAAGAGGCGAAAAAGCGGGGGACAAGGGGGGACGAAGGCGGTCAGGCGTTAATCGCGAGTGGGGGCGTCCCCTGGGAGCGCAGGCGAGACGCCCAATGCCATTTCAGAACTCCTGACCTCTGGGAATCCA
>RPQK01000593.1 GCA_003819755.1 Acidobacteriota bacterium
GAGAGAGTCTTTTGACAGGACTGACAGGGTTGCCGTTAGTGGCCTTGGGGGGCGCCCGCGAGGCTGTGCCCGGATCCTACAAGTACTCCCTCGGCCCCTTGCGGCGCAGTTCTTCGACGATCTGCTTGACGTCCTCGACCTGATCCTTCTCGCAAACCAGAACCACGTCGGGAGTTTCGACCACGACCAGATTCTTTACGCCGACCAACGCAAAAAGTTTGCCGGAAGCCGAGTGAACCAGGCAGTCGCGGCTCCCGTGTTGAACGAACTGAGTGTTGGCTGCTATTCCGGCGGGATCTTTGCACAGCAGGTCTTCGACCGCTCGCCAGTTGCCGACGTCGTTCCAATCCAATTTACATGGTATGGTTGCAACCTTTTCGGCCTTCTCCATAATGCCGAAATCAATCGAAACCCGAGGCGCGCGCGAGAACAGCGCTTCCCGTTTCTCGAAGTCGTCCCAGTCGCGGTCAAGCGCGAGCAGGATCTCATAAAGCTCGGGCATGTGGCGCCTGAACTGCTCCATGACCGTTTCGACGGTCCAAATGAACATCCCGCTGTTCCAGTAATATTCGCCGCTTGCGAGGAATTGCCTGGCCGTTTCAAGCGGGGGTTTCTCGGCGAACCGTTCCACCGCGAAAGATGGCCTTTCCTTCTCTCCCGCAATCGGCTCTCCGCGGTGAATGTAGCCGTACCCTGTGGAGGGGAACGTCGGCTCGATGCCGAATGTGACAAGCCAGCCGCGTTCGGCCAGCTGGGCGGCGGTTCCCAGCACCTCGTGGAACTCGGCCACCCGCCCGATTGAGTGATCAGCCGGAAGCAGGGCCATGACGACGTTGCCGAAAAGACGTCGTAGATGAAGGGCTGCCAGGCCCACACAAGGAGCCGTGTTGCGCGGCACCGGTTCGACAATCAACTGCTCCGATTTGAGCTCAGGAAGTTGATCACGGACCAGATCGACATACTGCCGGCCACATACGACAAAGACATCTCCTGAACCCGCCAGGGGAGACAACCGGGCGACCGTCTCCTGGAGCATGGTTCGCGACCCCGCAATCGTCAGGAACTGCTTAGGACGCGTTTCCCGGCTGAGCGGCCAGAAGCGGGTCCCTTGTCCACCGGCCATGATCGCAAACTTCACGGCGAGCCTCCTGCCTCCACAAAGAACTCCTCTGCGAAAATCTGAAGATCCTCCGGCTGCAATTCTTTGACCGAGCCAATGAAAGCGGTGTTGAAATCCACGCCGCCGCCTCCGAACACATGGAGAGCCAGTTGCCTGAGAAACAACTCCACGTTCTGTCTTTCGGAGTAGAACTCAGTGATAGAGCGGGAAACGCCGGCCAGAAACTGATCGCGCCGGAGCAGTTGGCTTTTCAGCTCCATAAGCGCCTTCACCGCTTCCTGCCGTCCTTCCTCCCGCTTGGCCGCAGCCGCGTCGAAACGCAGGATGATGGTTCCGCCCTTCAGGTACCCGAGGTGAGAGAATTCGCCGGGCAGAGCCACCCCCATTTTCGCCCAAAGCTGATCGGTCAGCAGACCGCCTGCCCCCCCCAGCGCACTTTCGATGACCTGCAGAATGCTCTCATCCCGGCTGTTCTGGGGAGGTCCGGCGAAGACCACGAGCCCAGATTCCGCGCTTCCTCCTGCCGCCCGCACCGGTTTGGTTTCCTCCGCCTCCTGCTCCTCCTCATTGGAAACCACGGCCGGCTTGAGCCGTCGGTCGCTCAAAGTGGTAACGAAACCTTCCAGGAAAGAAGTCCCTTCCACGTCTCCCCGGACCAGGATCAACGGATGCGTCTGGCCCATCTGCGTTTTACGCCATTCCTCGACAGCCGCCAGGTCGAGATTAGTCAGGTCTTCAGCCACGCCGTACCGGCTCCTCCCGTAGGGATGATCCTTCCAGACGAGCGAGGAGGTATTGACCGAGGCTTGGTCCTGTTCCAGATGCAGAAGGCCAAGGGTGGCTAACTTCGAATGATCCAGGTCGGCCTCCTCGACCTTCACCTGGCGGATCCACTCAATGAAAGTCCGGAGCAGCGGCTCAAGATGATTGGAGAGGACGCTCGCCTGAAATCCGAAGAAATCCGGCTCATTGACCAGACCAATCTTTGCCCCGATCTGGTCGAGATCGCCGGGCGCCGCTGCTCCTTTCTTGCGCAGCCCGGTCCTGATCAGCGCCCTGAGCATGACCTCCGTGATGCCAAGCTTCCCCGGAGTTTCCTGAAAACGCCCGCCCGGATAGAACACGCCCAGATGGACGAGCGGAGACGAATGATCCTCCTGATAGTAAACATCCGGACCCCTTACGACCGACGTCTTCCTCAACTCGTACTTAAGGTACTTTGGCTTAAACGAAAGGGCGGGCACGATCGACGGAGCCTCGGTCCGAATCGCAAGTCCCTTGGTCTCGGTGATCTTCCCGACCGCGGCTGGAAGGACCGCCCGCAGCATCTCCTGAAAGCTCTGCTGAGAGAAGGTGCGAGCTTCCGCACTTTCCGGAATCAACTCGAGCACCGCGAGGTTAGCGTTGTCGAGATAACGCGCGGCTGCCCGCTTTACGTCTTCCATGCTGACGGCGGCGATGCGCCCGGGAATCGCGTCGCGATCCAAGCCCTTCCCGATGAGCTCGTAGAGCGAAAAAGCGTCCGCTCGGGCTTCCATCCCGGCCAGACTGGCGAAGTGGTCGGCAAGAAAAAGCGCTTTGGCGCTCTCCAATTGATCTTCGTTAAGCCCATTGCGGCGAACTAGTTCAATGTGAGCGAGTGCCGAGACTTCGGTCGCATCGATGTCACCAGCCGAAGGAACCAGCGTGATGAGGAGGGAACCTCCGTCAAGAAAGTCAACAGCACGAGCCTCGGCCAGTATCGCCTGCTCCTGACGCTGCACCAGGGATCCCTCTAGAACCGAAGCCCTTCCCTGCCCGAGAGCATACGTGACAAGTAGGAATGGATAGAAATCCGGATGGCTCCGGACAGGCGCCCGGTATCTCAGGAACACGTACGGCTGATTGACCTTTCCTTGCGAGAAGGCGTACGAAAAACTGCCGGGTGTGAATTCAGCCGGCAGTTTCTCCTCCTCGGGCGACGCCCTCCCTTTCCCATACAGCTCGACCACCTTGTCGAGCAACTGCTCCCGAATAACCCCGCCCACGATGACCAGCATCATGTTTGGTCTTCGGTAGTTTCGCTGGTGAAAGGTACGAGTCCTGGCCAGGTCGAGCTGATCAGCCGAAGCCCCTTCTCCCGTGCCGTCCCCGAGGACTCTTCTTTGGGCAGCTTCCAGCGGTCCGGGAACGCGGCTTCGCTCTTCTCGCATCAGCTGTTTTTCTCGGGTCAGGATTTCCTCGGTCGCCTTCGCTGGGAAAGTGAGCAAATCGGCGTGAAGCGCCAGAACCTTCGCGAGATTTTCGGCCGGCACGACCGAAGAAAAAGTCGTGGCGTGCGACGTGGTCTCGATTCGGGCCGTGCCGCTTGATTTCTGGACCCCCTCGGCGAAGCCGGTGTGAAGCAGGAGACGACCCAGCAGAGCCGCCGCGCCTCGAGACTCGGCAGTTTCATCTGCCGTCCCTGTCTGAAAGGTCGACTGCACGACGATGAGCGGGTCGGCAGCCTGCTCCTCCACTAAAACCACTACGCCGGAACGCAGGACGACCCGGGCTCTGTTGGCCTGGTCATCGCGGGAGGCAATAGCCCTGAGGTACGCCGGCGGCGGGGCAGTTTCGCGGGCAGAGCCCGGGCGTCGGCCTTGGGTCTGTGGCTCCAGAAACGACACGAGGACTATAAGGAGGGATGCCCAGACCATTAGAAAATCCTATCAACCAAGGGATTTAAAAGCAATCGGAGCCTCTGGGAGCGCTGGTTGCTGACCGGACGGTTTTTTGATCCACGAATTACACGAATTATACGAATTGATCTGTTCACGAACCAATTCGTGTAGTTCGTGTAATTCGTGGATGAAAAAAACCGCCCAGTCAGCAACCAGCGGCAATCCGCAATTGGCGTTGGTTTCGCCATCCAGGGCTTTTGATGTATCGTATTAAGCGAGGCAAGCAAGTAAGATGACCACAAGAGAAATGGATCAGCACCAGATCATCGAGGGCCTCAAGAGTCACAACCCGGATACCATCGATGAATTCGTGCATCAGTTTTCACGGCCATTATTCGGCGTCATCCTGAACTACACCAAGAACCCCTCCGATGCTGAGGAGATCCTGCAGGATACGCTGCTGAAGATCATCAGAAAAATCGAGACGTTCCGCGAGGAGAGCGACATCTGGCCATGGATCAAGCGAATTGCGGTGAACAATTCCATCATGTGGCTGCGCAAATATCGCGCCGCCCGGGAACGGGAGATCCAGCTGGACGACTCGCTTCCTCAGTTCACCGTCGATGGTCAGTACGTCAATCCTCCGTTTGGCTGGAGTGTAGATCCCGAGGAAGTCATGCTGAATCGGGAGCTGGGTAGCGAATTGTACGACGCTATTCAGGCACTTTCCTTCGAGTACCGGGTCCCGTTGGTGTTGCGAGATATTGAGGGCTACTCCATCAAGCAGATTTCTTCGCTTTTGGGACTGAAGGAGCCGACCACCAAAACAAGAATCCATAGAGCCCGCCTCTTCGTCCGCGAGAAACTCGCTCACTACTTCGAGGACGGCATATGAAAAGCGAAATAACCTGCAAAGACTGCGTGGATCTGCTGATGGACTACATCGACCACAGCCTGGATCCGGGGACTTACTCGCGCCTGGACGACCACCTCCACTCGTGTCCTCCGTGCATCCATTTCCTGAAGTCCTATCGCAAATGCTCGGAGCTGTCGGGACAGCTGAAGGACCAGAGAGTCCAGATTCCGTTGGAACTGGAAAACCGGCTCAAAGGATTTTTGAAAGCCGAGATCGCCAAGCCTGAACCGCCCGCGAGCAAGCACTAGTACGGTTTTTCATCCACAAATTACACGGCGCGGCGTAGCCGCAACCAAAAGCCTGCCCGATGAAGAAGAAAGACAGAATGTCGAATATCGAATATCGAATGTCGAATGTCGAAGTGAGGAAGAAATGATCATTGGA
>RPQK01000594.1 GCA_003819755.1 Acidobacteriota bacterium
CCACATCAAACGATTGGAGGATCTGGGATACACCGTACAAGTCACGGATAATCAAGACAAACAAGCCGCGTAACCCACGCTTGTGCCGAGGCGCACGGGGCTTTATTTTCGCAACAGGAGCAGGAGAAGGGGTGGGAAAATCGAAGTTGCCGGCAACCGTGGGTCCCATCTCCAGTGAGTTTTTGGACTCGTTGAAGCCGCTGGATGAGCGGTGGCGTCTAATGCTTTCACACCTATTCGCGACCGGGTGGTCGTGGGACGCCGCCCGGAAGGAAGTGGAGCCAGCGCATTCCCACCTTCGCGCGGATTTGCCCTAAATGGACACGTACGGAACTCAGCAGACGCCGACAGTTCGATTCAGGCGGCAACTTGCCGAGCTTGTGCTCTTGCGGCGAGGCGAGAAGTCACTCCCGCGTCTGAATGCTCTCCGCTTTCCGGCTGCCGGCTCGCTCCGCTCCTTCTGGTACGACGGGCTTCTAACCAGCATCTCGGATTCACTGTCCTCTAATTTCATCCCTTTGTTCGCGTTGAAAATGGGGGCCACCGCGAGCCAGATTGGAGTGCTGAACGCGACGGCCGGTTTTGTCGGGACCATGATGCTCTTGCCCGGAGCGCGCCTGGGCGAGCGATGGAGCAGCCGGAAAAGTTTCGTGGTCCTGACCTTCAGCCTGGCTCGTTTGACCTTGCTCGTGCTCGCCCTGATCCCGTTTGGGGTTGCCCCCACGACCGCGGTCGGGCTGATAATTGTCTTCAATCTCCTGCGGGTGGTATTCGGGAACCTGGGGCTTCCCGCCTGGACGTCCCTGTCTGCATCGGTTGTTCCGGAGAACGTTCGAGGCCGGTACTTCGCCTCCCGGAATGGCATAATGACGATTGCCTCGATTATCTTCGCGCCCCTGGCCGGTTATCTGATCGTCTCACTGAAGGGCGAGGTTGGCTATCAGTTGACCTTCTTCCTGGCCTTCGTGGCCGGAGCGGCCGCCGTCTGGTTTTACCGGCAGATTGACGAGCCGCCCGCGGTTGAAGCTCCGGTCGTGCGCGGAAAACGCTTTCCCCTGCTTCACCGGATACTTCAGAGGCCTTACTTCGTCCGTCTCTGCGTTTATTCGATCTTCTGGCACTTCGCCCTGAACCTGGCAGTCCCGTTTTTCAATATTTACCTGGTTGAGGAAACGACGGGGGATGAAGCCTCGGTCGGCTATCTCGCAGCGATCGGGTCGGTGATCGGTCTCGTCTCTCAACAGTATTGGGGACAAGTCAATGACCGGCTCGGAGCCCGTCGTACGCTGCTGATTACCGGTGTCGTTATCCCTTTCATTACATTCGGTTGGCTGTTCGTCCGATCCCCCTGGCATGTCGTCCCGATCAACCTGGCGTCCGGCTTGGTTTGGCCCGGATTCAATCTGGCCACTTTCACGCTGGTGCTGGAAGCGACTCCCGAGGAGCGGCGACCCCGGTACGTAGCCCTGCTAAATACCCTGACCGGGATTGGGTCGGCCGTGGGGGCGACGGTCGGAGGGTGGATGATCGAGGCGTACGGCTATCATTCCGTCTTCTTGGCCTCGGGCCTTTTGCGCATTGTCGGATGGTTCCTGTTGCTCTTTTTCGTGAAAGAGGCGGCCACGAATGTGTTCGGCCGTACCAGCAAATTAGCCAGCCCCCAAGAGCCGTGAGGCCGGCCAATAGCGCGGCCGACACGACCTAGGCAGACCTAGGCCGGGTTAGTGAAGGCCAGAAATCGGGCAAAAATTCCCGCCTGTACCGCGATGCAGATCCAAGGTTGGCTCCAAACTCCTTGCAGGCCTAAGGTATGGCCGGAAATCGGGTTTGGCATGCCGGTTGCGAGCTTGATAGGTAATCTGATTCAACACTAGGAGGTAGAGTTATGAAGTCGCCAAAGCGGCTATTGAGTATGAGTGTATTAGCGTTAGGGCTGCTCCTGCCGGCCTGCAGTGAATCGGGCATGAGAGCTGATCAGGACGAAGCCGAGATTCCAGCCGGGACCCAGCTTCACGTGCGGCTCGATCAAAATATGAAGATGGATAACGACGGTTGGTCGAGCGGAGACGATTTCACGGGGACGCTCGATCGTGCGCTTCAGGTCAACGGTCAGGTGATCGCTCCTGAGGGGACGATCGTGAAGGGCGAATTTACTAACGATATCGATACCGCCGGCACCGATCGGGACGCCGATAAGGCCACGGGTGACAACCGGGTCGAACCGGGGCGCGATGATGCGAATAGACCCGGCGGTTCTGTGGCCGGCGATTACGGAACGAACCGCGATCGCCTGGGCCTGGAACTGAAGAAGATCGTCATCAGTGGCGAGGAGTACGACATTGACACTCATGCTGTTCCCGTGCCGGGCATGATGGCCAGCGGGCAGCATGGAGCATCCGGAAGCATGGCGGATCGTGGTGCCGGGACCGGTACAACCGGCGCGGATCGTCCCGGTGCAGGTAAAGGGACGACGACCGACCGTGGAACCACCCGCGACAAGCCCGGCAGCGACATGAGCGGCCACGCCATGTCACAGATCGCCGGTCAGCAGTTCATCTTCACCCTTGAAGAACCCGCTGAACTGCCGTCCACCGCGAACATGAAGACCGAGTAAGAAAGATCCGTTACCCATCCGCAGAGAGGGCCGTCGCCGACGGCCCCCTCTTCTCCTCTCCCTTCCTCCCCCTTATCCCGCCTCTCCGGTTATCTTTCCACCGGTCCTATGTGACTGAGGAATTCCACCAGGACATCGCCGAAGATTGCCATGGCCAGGAAGGAGCGGTCTCCCGTAACTTCCAGGTGTCCACCGGTTTGCGCGAAGTCAGGGCCGAAGAAAAGGTCGGTGTCCAATAGACCAACCAGACGCTGACCAGCCGGCAATTCGATCGCCCGCTCGGCCGTTATGTTCCCCTGATCATCAAGTGCCCGGATCGTGAGCGCGATCGTCTGGTCTTTCTGATTCAGAAGGGCGAGGCCCGTCGTCAGCCCAGCTTCCCGTGATTGCATAACCATCGGGAAAATCCAGGTGTCTGTGCCTTCTCTTCGGAGTGGAACCGACGTACGGGCCGTCCCGCCGTTACCCACAAACGTCGCCTCGGCGATCACCTTCCCGTACAACCGTTCGCCGTTCTCTGTTCGGGTGCCTGTAACCTCCAGGTGCCCCGTCACCACGCCCGCCTTCCCTTGACGGCCGAGGAGCGTCCTGACCTGAACCATGGCTTGGGCAAGGGCAGGGACCCTCAGGGTGGATGACTGCGGCTTCTGAGAACCGTCTACTGAGATTGAGAAGGTCACTTCCACTTCCCGCTCATCGGTGTTGATCAACCGAATCTCAGTTTCTCCACCGGAATCATCGAAAAAGAAATGAGGCAGCGTGAGGCGATGCCCGCGTTCCGTGCTTTGGGCGGGGAGGGCCGAGAGACTTTGAGCATCGAAAGAACTTATCTCGTAGCCCTCGACCGGTTCGGTCGAAACCGCCTTCAGGTAACCTTCCTTCAGTTGAAAATTCTCACCGAAGAACTCCCTCAAAGCGTGTTGAGCCGCTCCGAAAGGCGGTAGGGCTACGGTAGTGGTGCCCGCCAGGGTGCCTTCAGGGGTCCACGCGGTCAGTTCGACCCGTGCCTCTTTCTTTTCCTGCGGATTGAAAAGACCCAGGACCGAAGATCCGGTTTCCGAGACTGTAATCGGGAAATAGAGCGTTTTGCCCGGTTTCAGTGCCTCGGTCATCCCCTCAAAGGACTTCAGGTCTTTGGTCCCGGCCAGAAAGAAGGGGTGAATATCGCAGCTGGCCTGGCTCAGGATCCCGATCGTTTGTGCCGGCGCGGCTGCCAGTTCATCAGGGGGATGAGCACATCTGCCGTGAGGCAGCAGCTGATCCGCCACCTGGTAGCCCGTTGCAGCCCCTTGGCTGTCAACGCCGGTCAAGCTGATCTGATCAGGATTGTCGCTGAGGTTGAGAAGACCGATACCTAAGAAGGTCTCTTCGAAACCGGGCTGGCCGGATGGCAGTGACGCAGGCATGAAGACGGTTTCGCGGGGCCGTTGGCTCTCAGGGACAGCGACCCGCAGCAAGCTGGAAAATTCGCTTTCGAGCCCTTGAAGATCCACGGCTGTGATCCGATAGTCGTAGGTCACTCCGTTCTTGACTGACCGGTCCAAATAGGACGTTTCAGCGATTGGCCCCTTTTGATTCAGTAGGACCGGCTCCTGGTCTTTGTCCGTGGACCGATACACGTTATACCCCGACACCCGTACCTCGGGATTCAGATCCCAGCCGAGTTTTATCGAGGGCTCCTTCGCAAGTATAGGAGAAACAAACACAAAGCAGAGGAATGATATAGGCAGAAAAGTCCGATAAAACGGGTAAACCATAAAACACCTCGCTGGACGGGCGTATTCTTATCGGCGGAGCCAGGGATGTCAAGAAAACTTTTGTTCGAGGTGTAAAAGTCTTTTGTTTACAAGAACCGAAAGATGAGAAGAATGGGGAGGACCTTTTGAGTCCATTAGGAGCGCGGTTTTAACGGAGCCGTGAGCGGCACTGCTAAAACGGGAAGCCCGACGGTTGCCTACACCCGGTAACGGCGCCGGTAGCTGAAGAGGCTGATGAAAGCGACAAACAGGGCAGAACCGATAATCGACCAGAGGATCGGAAAAGGTTGCCCGCCGATTGAGATGGTGAAGAGTTCCGGGAGGCCTAACAGGCCGGCCAACCAGCGGCCCAGGAGGGCACCAATAAAGCCGAGGGCCACCGAGACCAGGCAGCCGCCTGCGGAGTACCCGGCAATTGCCTCACCCAGACTCCCGCACACTCCGGCGACGAGAAGTAGAATCAGAAGTTCCCAGATTGTCATGAATCACCCACCGCTGTGACTGGCCGTCGGTCTGGCATTCACCGCTTTTCGCGGTTCTGACCCGTGCGTATTCTTACTTCCATTCTACCAGCAGGCTAAGGGTGACAGAAAATCGCTCACGCTTTCCACGGTCATCGGGACAGGGTTCCCCGACATACTGCTGCCCATCGACCGGTTGGCTACCTCGTGGACTTCGTCGGAAGAC
>RPQK01000595.1 GCA_003819755.1 Acidobacteriota bacterium
AATTCAAATATCACTACTAATTACAGCCGCGCAGAACCAAACTTGCACGCGCGGCGCGATCAAGTGTTACGGTTGTAACACGAATTACACGAACTGATTTGTCCACGAACCAACGTGGACAAGTAGTTCGTGTAATTCGTGTAATTCGTGACTCTCCTCCTCGCTACTCCACCTTCGCCGCAGCGAAGTCGTTGCCGCCTTCGCTGACCGTCAGCCCGGTGACTTTGCCGGTCGAGTCTTTCGTGAAGATTACTCGGGCGTTGATTTCCCGCACGAAGAACGTCGTGTCGGATTCAGGAATCAGCTCGACGCCCGGCTGGCCGCCGGGCTTGGCCATTAGCTTCGACCCATCGAGGGATATCGCGAGGAGCGGTCCGTTTGGGATCTGGTACTGCCCCACGTAGGCCGCAAACACCTTTGGATCGATGTTCTGGTTGGGTCTCGGGCGTTGGATAGGCTTCGTGGACGCCCGGATTTCCTCGTCGCCCGGAAACAGCAACTTGTCGGCGACGCGCCAAGACGAATCAAACATCCCAGTGACGACTCTCAGCTTCATCGGAGCAATGCGCCGTGCAGAGGCCGCATATCGGCCATCCAGGATCGCAAAGTCCCAATCGCCCATGTCGCGGTTCAGGGGATCCGACACGTACAGGCCGTCAGCCGAAGTACCGGCGACCAGCAGCACATAGCGTTCGGGATTGAGCGGATTCGGGTAGATCATTTGGACCGCCGCATTCGTTACCTTGAAGCTCTTGCCGTCGATCGTGATTTCGTCGGCCGCTATCTCGAGCGGCAGACGACTGGCGAGCTTTGCGCTAATCGCGTTTGCCTCAGGCCCGCCTATTAACTGGAGCGAGTACCGGGCAGCATCCTGATCGTTTAGCTCAGTGTCCTTGAAGACCCGCGGTTCCTGCTTTTGCCATTCCCGCCAGTTCTTGATCACGACATCGGCCTTGTCGCGGCACATCTGAACCATTTCAGGGTCTTTCGAAACGGTGCCGACGACGATCGCAAACGGAGTGGTGGTGAAATCGGACATGGAGCCGGGGAGGATGGAGCGTTTCAATTGCGGATTGGAGTGGGCTGCCTCCGCGACGGTCGCCTTTCCTTCTTTCAGAGTTGCGGTCTGCAGGGCACCGTTCCAGATGATCCTGAGCGGCTTCGCCGGGTCGATCAGCGCCTTTGACGGAGACAAGGTAACTTCCGCCACGTTCTCGGTGTCCAGGCGGATGGTGTTGGGCTCAATCACTTCGGCGTCGACAACCATGAAGTTCAGCGGGCTCACAGCCTGCTCGACCTGGGCCCAGTACGCGGAGGCGTTGCGGAGCTCGGCTGACCGGATGCGGATGTGCAGCGGGTCTGGGTTGCGTTTGTGCTGGAGGAACCATTCGATAACATCATTCATCACGTCAAGCGCTTCATGCCCGCGTCCTGGGATCTCCCGGTAGCGGACGTTGTAACCCCAGCGCTGGAGCATCCTTACGCCGTAACGGGAGTAATCGACACTCACCGATTTATCCACGTCCCCGTGATGAACGAAGATCGGCATATTGAGCAGGCAGTCGGCCATTGCCCAGGAGCTTTGCTTTTCGAAGCGGAGCCGCTCCAGATCCGACAGCTTTGCAAGCTCGGCCTCCGGGACCTGCGAATGGTAATCGGCGCCCCCGTAAACCGGGGCAATGGCAGCAAAAAGGTCGGGGTGGCGCGTGGCAACGTTCCAGGTTCCCCACCCGCCCATCGAATCACCGGTCAGGTAGACGCGGTCGTCATCGACATTGAACCGCTTCCTGGCAAGGGCTACGACGGTGAGAATGTCGGTATCACCCAGACCGAGGTACGTGGTATTGCCGCGCCCATGCGGCTCCATGTAAATAACACCCTGATGGTTGGCGAATTCCGCGTTGATACCGGGGTGGCGGGAATCGGCCGACCACCAGCGGACGTATTTCGGATTGGCCGGGTTGAAACCGTGAATCTGCAGCACAAGCGGCCACTTTTTAGCCGGATCGTAAGCGGGAGGCAAGTAGGCGCGGCAAAACTGAGGGGAGCCATCGACATCGTCCCGGTAAGCCAGACGATAGAAACCGTACGGGCGAATGCGGGCGCCCGCTTGTCCGTTGGCTTCCAGCTTGAGCTCGGCAAACTCCATGAGCGGCGAATGGATCTTCCACCAGGGATTGCCCTTCACCTGGTCCGGCTTGCCGCCCAACCGGTCCTCGATCATGTCGGCCAGCATCTTGAGCGTAAATCCTTCCGGTTTTGACGCATCGGCGGCCGCGGCGGCGTTAAGCAACTCGCGGGCGGCAGGGATCGAACCGCCCTTGTACCAGCCGAGATGCGTGACATAAAGACGGTCCGTCAACGTGCGGGTTGTGCAGCGGACTTCGTACGGGCCGTCCGCAAAACCGCCCGTCGGAATCGAGACGGCCGTCCCGCGGGGAACGGTCTTGGTGAAAAGGATTTTGCCGCCGGGGGCAACGAATTCCACCGTAACGGGCTTAAGGCCGGGGTTCGGGGTCGCGATGTCGGTCTTCACGGTCAACGCGTCGCCAGAAGCGCTGATCGAGGGGCCGATTTCCGCCTTTGTACGGGCCAGAACAGAACCCGGCTCGAGCACTCGTGCGCAGAATACGGCACGGCCGGCAAGCTGAACAACCTTGATAAGAAGGCCGTTGTCGCCGGCATTCAGGTCGACCTCCGCGGAATCCTCATCGGGCGTGAGAGACCGGTCGACGTTGCGGTCGAGGACGAGCCTTCCATTAATCCAGGCGCGGATCGGAGCCTCACTGCCGAACGAAAGCAGCGCCTTCCCGGCCGACGGACGTTTGATAGTCGCGAAGGCATAGGCCGCAGTGCCGTCCTCGCGCTGGTCAAGACCATCCATAATGCCGAAAGGGTCCCCCCAGGAATCGACCGGGTGCCATTTCGCGGGAGTGCCCTCCGCGCGCTTGTGCGCGAGGCCGTTCGCGGGCTTGATCCCGGTTTCTCCGCCCTGCTCGGCCAGAAAATCGGTTTCCAGCGCGCTCGAGGATGGTCCCGGTTTGAAAGCGCCGACGACGAGCCACTGCCTGATATACCGTTCATTGCTCCGGGCCCAGGGTGTCCGCATTTCGTCCTTGAGGGACGGGGACGGAGCCTGGCCGAGGAGTGAAGGAATAAGAAGTAAAAATGCGAGAGACACTACCGGCGTAGTTTTAGCTTTCATTGACGGAGAAGTACGGATAAGAGGAGGTGCAAGTTCCGTGGCTGGAAATTTCTTGATTTATCCACGAACCAACACGAACGAACCCGAACAAAAGCGCTTCTGTTCGGGTTCGTTCGTGTTGGTTCGTGGATAAGTCAAGAAGTGCGCCGGGCTCGATCCGCTTCCTCGCCCAGCCGGATCACCAGGGGCGGCAAGGCTTCGATGTCCTCGAGCGAGGTGCGGAAGTTCACTATGCAGAGGCGCAGCGCGAAGCGGCCGTTCACGACAGCGTTCGAGAGGAAGGCTTCTCCACTCGCTTCCAGCCGGTCGAGGATTTCGCGATTCAGATCATCTAGATACTCGCCCACCTCCGGTGTACCGCGGCGGGAACGGAGGTCCGGCGGCAGGTAGCGAAACGTGACGATGCTCAGGCCGTGCGTCAGACGCTCAAGATCGGGGTAGTCCGGCAGGATGCGGTACAGCTCGCCTGCCAACCGGATATCATCCGAGATCATCCGCACGTAGCCTTCGCGGCCGACCTGCTGAAGGGCCAGCCACACCTTGAGCGCTCGGAAGCCCCGCGAGTTCTGCGGCCCGAGGTCGAAGTAGTTGGTGAGCTCCGGGTCGAAGTGGTAGTAGGGCGGGTGATAGGAGAAAGTCTCGAGCAAAAGCTCGCGCTTACGCACCAACACGCACCCGGCTTCCAGCGGGGCATACAGCCACTTATGCGGGTCCATGGCAACGGAATCCGCGCGGTTCAAAGCGCGCAAATCGGCCGAAGCGTCTGGTAAGGCCGCCGCAAAAGCCCCGTACGCGCCGTCGATGTGAAACCACAGGTCATTCTCCGCCGCGATGTCGGCCAACTCGTCCAAAGGATCGACCGCGCCGGTGCTGACCGAGCCGGCGGTACCGACGATCATCAGCGGCTGATATCCGCGGCGGCGGTCGTCCTCAATCATCGCTCGAAGCTGACTCGTGCCCATCCGCTGATCGCTGTCCGACGGAACCCATGCGATCGCGTCGGTCCCGAGGCCGAAGAGGTCTGCCGCTTTCTGGATCCAAGTGTGGGTCTCCTGTGACGTGTAGATTCTCAGGCTTTTCCCGCCGGCCGCCATTCCCTCTTTTCGCACGTCCCAACCGGACGTCTTACGGCGGCCGACTAGAAATCCGACGAAATTCGCCATGTTTCCGCCACTGACCAGAAGCCCGCCGCAATCCGCCGGGTAACCGATCAGCTGCGCAATCCACCGGATCGTCTGAACCTCAATCTCGCTGGCGAGAGGAGAAAGCTTCCAGCCCCCGGCATTAGGATTCACCGCCGCAGCGAGAAGATCAGCCAGGGCGCCTATTGGTGCGGCCGATGAGGTCACATACCCCCAGAACCGGGGATGCCCGTTATGGAGTGAATGGTCGAAAAGCTGCTCGGCAATCCACCCGAGGAGGGGGCCGGGCTCGCATCCCTGCTCCGGGAGCGAACGGTTGAAATCGATCAGTTCCCGAACTGCTTGAACCGGCTCGCCGGGGGTCACCTTGCGGGATGGAAGCGAGGCCAGAAAGTCTGCAATCTGATCGACAAGCTGATGACCGAACGCGCGAAATTGATCGGGAGGCAGGTCCAGCGGAGCGCGACGGTTTCGGAGACTGTCGGTGAGATCGGGGGAGGGCGTGGTTGTCATTGAGTTATTCCTCAGTCCTCATGAACCACAGAGACAAGAGATCACAGAGAAAAGCTCTCCCTGTAGTCTCTGTGTCTCTGTGGTTCAATCGTTTCCCGCAGGCCTTCGAAAAGATCGGTTTCCGGTTTGCGCCCGCCGTTGACGAGGCTGAACGCCCGGTAGAACGTCTGCGATCCCCACAGCGCCCGGTGCTG
>RPQK01000596.1 GCA_003819755.1 Acidobacteriota bacterium
CCAGGCTCTTTGGTTCGAAGTCTACACACCTCGCGATCTTCCGGCAGGAAGATTTTCGGGGACCGTCACCGTCGAGGCCGATGCCGCGAAGCGGGAAATCCCGGTCGAGCTCGAGGTGTTTGATTTCGCGCTCCCTGACCAGAACAGCATGCACGCGATGGTCTTTTACGAGCGCTCTCAGTTCGACTTGTATCACGGCAAGGATCTAGACGCCGGTTACCACCGCTTTGCCCATCGAAACCGGATCGAGCTGGTTCAGGCGTATGACGAAGGATCAGTCAAGCAGCACCAGGGGCGGTTCTCAGGTGCCGATTTTACCGCTTCCGCCGGGTACGCCGGGCCCGGGGAAAACGTCGGCAACACTATCGTTCCTTTGACCTTCTACGGTCCGGGACGGGACTTTGACCTGCGTGAAAGCGCCTGGCGGCGTGCGGACTCCTGGATGACATTCTTGAAAACGGCCCTTCCCGAGGCCCAGACCTTTATCTACATGCCCGATGAGCCCAATCGGTCGCAATTCCCGCGCATCAAGGCTATTGCCGAGAACATTCACACCAACGCCGGACCGGGAAAAGACCTGCCAGTCTTCGTTACGCATGAATACACGCCGGACCTTGAGGGAAGCATCGATATCTGGTGTTCAGGTCCCCAGGGCTACTTCATTGACCGGGCGCTCGAGGAAAGACGCAAGGGAAATGACTATTGGGTCTACAACGGCGGGCGGCCTCATGGGGGCGCCATTGTGATTGACGCCCCAGCCACCGACGCCCGGGCGACGATCTGGGGTTGCTTCAAACACGGCATACGGGTCTACTTCTACTGGCACGGCAATCACTGGCGCCACAACAACCAGAAACCTGACAACCGGATCCAGAACGTGTGGGCCGAGCCCGTTACTTTCGACAATCGGGGCCAACCGAACAAGCCTATCCAGGACCAGAGCTTCGCGAACGGCGACGGGGTTCTGTTCTATCCGGGCGAAGAGAAACAGCACCCGGAAGAGGACCGGGGAATCCCCGGCCCCTGCTCGACGTTGCAGCTCGCCAATTTTCGGCGAGGCCTTCAGGATCATCTGTACCTCACTCTGGCCAGGCAGCGGGGACTTAATGCGCTGGTGGACGAGGTCGTCCGATCGATCGTGCCGCGGATATTTTCGGACGCCAGGGAGACGGTAGGATTCTCGGAGAATGGTGACGACTACGAGAAGGCGAGACGCAGGCTCGCCGAAGCGATCGCGGCCAAGCGCTAGAACGCGGAATTCTTCCCGATTAACCGATCAAGGCACAAATTTACCCACGAACCAACACGAACGAAGACGAACGAAGGCCCTTTTGTTCGTGTTCGTTCGTGTTGGTTCGTGGATAAATCCGTTCCGGAAACAACATTGTTTGCGCGTTTGCATCGCTGTCTACTCGCTCGCCGCCCGCCGGATCATCTTCTCTTTCAGCACTTCCACACCTTTCTTCAGCACCGGGTCGTCCTTCCCGACCAGCGACGCCGGAGTTCGCTCGACCGGAATCTCGGGCTTTACCCCGTATCCGACAAAATCCCGTCCGTCGGGGTAGGTGTCCCTCTTGGTGCAGATCCGACCCCTCCCTCCTCCGGGAAGCTCGAACTGGAGCGGCTGGCCAGTGCTGCCCACAGTCGGCTCACCCACTGTCGTAAAACGGTCCAGGCCGTCGATAAAAATCAGGAAGTCTTCAGCGGCGGACCCGGTATAGACGCTGATAAGGACAACCACCGGCACGAGGAACTTCACGGTGTCTGTCGGCTTGAACTCGTGGTACTCCCCCGTATGCCAGGCGTTGCCTTTCAAGTGACGAACGTGCTTCTCGTCGTTTGAACCGAAGGTCGCCCAGGCTTTGTAAGCGGCAACATGTTCTCGGGTGCGCCAGGCAGAGCCTTTGAGAGGCTCGTTTACGAAGTAGTCGAGAATGGCCGTACCATTACCCGTGCTTCCACCCCCGTTAACCCGAATGTCAATGACGACTCCTTTGGCCCGAGGCAGTTCGGGGACGACCTCCTGCTTGAAGCGATCCACAATCTTACTGTCGTTGAAACTGTTTAACGCGACGTAGAAGATCCCTTCCTCCAGCCACCGATGTTCAATCATCGGCCGGTTCCAAGGCGCTGAGTCGGGAGCCGCCATTTCCAGCTGACCGGCTGCCGCCCGCTTGTCCGCGTCTCGAACCATCCGAACGCTTTGCTCTTGGCCGTCGGGCGTGCGAATGGTGAATCTCACCTCGGACCCGGGCTCACCTGCCGCCAGTCCTAACCCCCACGGGGAGTGGCCAACCATGGCCGCTTCCCACAGCGCATGTTCCGCGGAAGAGCTGATATACGGAATTACTTTCGCCTTCAGATATTCTTCGGTCGCTATGCCGTCGACCGCCGTGATCTCTGACCCGAGCGGAACCTGGTCCGAGAAGCGTTTGTCGACGTTGACGATGATGGCTCGATGACCCATGGCCTTCGCTGCGACAGGCGCCTTGTCGTAGTGTTCGACCCCGGTGACTTCTTGCGGAGGATAAATGTTGGTGTGACCGTCTTTCAGCAGTGCGGAGAATGTCATGAGGACGCGGTAGTACTCCTTGGTCGACTTCGTCTGGAGCACTTTCGGCACGTACTCGGTAAAAGCGGCGTTCCAGTCAAGTTGCGGAACGTGGTCGAAGTAGGCGAAGTTGTAACTCGCTTCCTTCCAGAATTCCGCCAGGCCGTAAATCTTCTCGCTGTCTGACAGGTTTTCTTTATACTGAGACTTCGCCTCCTGGCCGTAGAGCCCTGCGAAGGCCAGCACGGATAGCCATAGGATTAGAGACTGATGGAGCAGCTTGGTTATCGACATAGTTTCCCCCTGTCGGAACGGCAGGCCAATATTAACAGAGCAGTAAGAGCAGCGCCCACGGCTTTGTTAGACTCGGCGAGCGCCGAAAGAGATGCGTGCAAACGATCGAATTCAGGAAGTTGAGACATGGCTCGACCGCCTCTACATAGCCGCTGACGGCGCGAGTCTGCGGGTCGAGGATCGGCGCAAAGCCGCGGAAGTGACCGCCATCCTCGAGGAGATCGAGCGCGCCGTTAAGCGGTTCTCGCGGCGACGATCTCTCGTGCTGGTCGATGCAGCGGCCGGCAAGTCCTACGTGGGCCTGCTTGCCGCCCAGTTGGTTTTTGGGCCATTGGGACTGGATGCCCGGGTCCTGGTCCTGGAAAAGAACCAGCGTCTGGTTGCATTGTCCCGGACTGCGGCCGAGCTTCTTGAGACGCGGACACCGGTCGAATGCCTGGCTGCCGACGTCTCTGACCCGTCCTGCTGGCCGGAAGAGCCGGACATCGTCGTGGCACTCCATGCCTGCGGTCCGGCTTCGGATGTGATTATTGAGCGTGCGATAGCCTGCCGGGCGAGACTTCTTCTTCTGGTCCCCTGTTGCACGAGCGACGCGGTAGCGGCGGTGAGGCTGGCGAAAGAAGAAGCGGTCCGGCTCGCTATCCCTGACCAGGCGCCGGTTCGGCGCCGGTTCATTCAGGCCATGGTGGATGCCGAGCGCACCCGCCGCCTGGAGGCGGCCGGCTACGTGACCGAAGTCGTGGAATTCGTGGGCGCCACCGTTACTCCCCACAACCTCCTCTGGCGGGCACGTCGCGGAAAGTAATTGAAAAACGAAGGTGCCGGCAGCCGCAGGTCCCATCTGGAGATGGGACCTGCGGCTGCCGGCACCTTCGTTTTGGCTACTCCACCCGCAACGCGATCATCGGATCCGTTTTTGCGGCCCGCCTGGCTGGGACAGAGGCGGCCAGGGTCGCTACGGCCAGGAGAAGCCCTGCACAAGCGAGGAGCGTGACCGGATCATAAGGCGCCACGCCATACAGCCCGCCACTGATCAATTGGCCTGCTCCGATCGCACCTATCCCACCGAGTAGAGCGCCAGTGATGGTCAAGATCAAGGCCTGCCGGATCACCGACCATGAAACATCACCGGGCCGCGCTCCGAGCGCCATTCGCAGACCGATTTCGGAAGTTCGCCTGGCCGCGTTGTACGCGATCAGACCGTAGAGACCGATCGACGAGAGCAGCAACGCAAGCAGTCCCGCGGCGCCGCATAAACCCGCAAACAGTCGCTCCATCATCAAAAGCCGGTCGATCTGTTCCGCCTGCGTTCTCATTCCGGTTACCGGAATTCCACGGTCGAGGCTCGCGACTGCCCGTCGGACCGCGGGGCCCAAAGACGCGGCCGGAAGGCGCGAGCGGACTGCGAAGACTACCGAATCAGGGGCAGCCTGCCGAGACACTCGATAGAAAGCCGGAGGAGCGGGATTACGCAGGTCTTGGACTTTCGTGTCCCGGCAGACGCCGATGATGCTGTACTCCCCCGAGCCGACCATCACGGTCTTTCCTATCGGGTTCTCACTCGGGAAGTAGGTTCTGGCAAATGACTGATTTACCACGATGGCACCCGACGCCTGGGCCGTATCCCTCGCATCAAACTCCCGACCAAGTAAAATCGGAATGCCCATCGTCGTGAAGAAAGAGTCACTCACTGTTAACTGGCCGGGACTTAATGGCAGGACGGGGCGCCCCGGGATCTTGACCCCAGCCGCCGAATACCCCCCAGTCAGGAAAGCCAGGTTTGAAAAAGCCACCGCGGTCACGCCCGGAATCCGGGCCACGGAATCACTAACGTTCTGGTAGAAGTCGGAGATGCGTGAATCGCGGTAACCGGCCTGCTCGGGATTGATTTCAAACAACAGGAGATTGTCGACTTTGAAGCCCGGATCGATGGCCCGAAGGTTCATGAGGGTGCGAAGGAAAAGTCCGGCCCCGGCCAGCAGCACGAGCGATATCGCAACTTGAGCGACAACCAGGATCCTGCCGAAGCGCGGTGATCGACCAAGCGCGCTGCGATCCTTGATGCCGGCGAGAGGATGAACCCGGGTAGTACGTAGTGCCGGCACAAGTCCGAACAACAGCACTGTCACCAGCGAGAGGCCGAACGTGAAGGCCAGGACCCTGACGTCGTTCTGCAAATCCACGTAAAAGGCAC
>RPQK01000597.1 GCA_003819755.1 Acidobacteriota bacterium
ACGTCCCTCCAGAACTGGAGCGGGTGATCTCCCGTTGCCTGCGCAAGGACCCGAACCGGCGCTTTCAGCTGGCCGATGAACTGAAGATTGCGCTGGAGGACCTGAAAGGGGAGTCGGATTCCGACCGCCACGCCCCGACTGCCCCCGCGGCCAGGCGCCGCAGGTGGTTGCCATGGGTCGCAGCCGGGACGGCGGCTGTGGCCGCAATTCTTGCGGTTACGTTCTGGCTGGTGTTGCCTTTTTCCCCTCCGGCAGAGCCGTCACCACGGCTGGTTCCCGTCACCACTTTCCAGGGATCGGAAACAACACCCAGCTTCTCTCCGGACGGCAACCAGGTTGCCTTCGCCTGGGACGGCGAAGATCAGCAGAACCGTGACATTTATGTGAAGATGCTTGGCTCGCAGGGGCTCTCGAGACTGACAACTCATCCTGGATTTGATGCAAGCCCTGTCTGGTCTCCGGACGGCCGCTGGATAGCGTTCTGCCGCTTCAGCCCGCCTCCCGATTCCAATCACTTCTCGCTGGTCGTCATTCCGGCGATTGGGGGGCCCCCGAGCGGGTGCTGTGGGAAGGGCCGGTGCCCCGCCAACCAGACACGGAGGACTTCCTCTGTTGGTCTCGGGATGGGAAATGGATCGTCGGTCCCTACTTCAAAACACCGGAACAGCCCACTATCGCCTTTTTCTCAACGACCACCACTGAGATCCGGCCGATTCCCGCTTCGGCCTTCAGCCCGGGGTTACCCGCGTCTCCTTCGCTGTCTCCGGATCAGAAGAGTCTGCTTTTTGGCCTGGAAACTGGCGATAAGCCCAATGCGCACATCAGCATTCTTCCATTGTCGCCTGATCTTCGCCCTGCAGGGAGCGTTCGCGCGCTGGGATTATATGGCGGCAGTCCGGCTTGGACGCCTAACGGACTTAGCATTGTCTACAATTCAGATGACCGCCAGCGATTTGGCCTGTTGACGGTTCCGGTCACGGGTGGTCGCCCTGTGCGACTGGACGCTGCCGGCGACTACGCCTCCGTCCCGTTCATCTCGTCCGACGGAAGGCGAGTCGTCTTTGAGAAGTGGACTTGGGACTCCGATCTCTATCGCCTTGCTCTCGACAACGGGATGAAGATAAGCGGGTCACCAATCCGCTTCCTTTCCTCAACGCGGAGCGACTTCGATCCTGCCTATTCGCCGGACGGTTTGCGAATTGCATTTGGCTCCGACCAATCCGGAGGTTCTGGGATCTGGGTCGCTGAGGCTGACGGGTCGAACGCCAGGGAGGTTTTCGCTCGGGAGGACTGGGCAACATATCACCCCGAATGGTCACCGGATGGCCGGCAGTTGGTTTTCGCTTTCAAAGGCCCGGGAGAGCATGACATCTACAAGACCTCCGCAGAGGGAGGCACAGCCCTGCGCCTCACCAGCGATCCGATCGATGAATTGACACCGTTCTGGTCACGTGACAGCAGATGGATCTACTTCAGTTCGGCCAAGACCGGCCGTTTCGAGGTCTGGAAGATTCCGGCCGAGGGCGGGGAGGCGGTCCAAGTGACGCACGACGGAGGCTTCGCCCCGCGCGAATCCCCGGCCGGCGATTGGCTTTATTACGTCGCCAGCGAGAGGGAGCATGCGACGCTCTGGCGGACCAAGACCACAAGGGGTGAGGCGGAGAAGGTTTTGCCGAGCGTCTACAGGGGGTGTTTCTCCCCTGTTAAGGACGGTGTTTATTTTCTGACGTCCGTTGGCGCCAGGGAATTTGAGTTGAGGTTCATTGCTTTGAAAAACGGCCCGATCACTACGCTGGAGAGAATGACTGCTTGGTCCATGGGGCGACTAACCGTGTCGCCAGATCAAAAGTCAATTGTTTTCAGGCGGGTCGACGACGATGTAGACGTCGACATCATGATGATCGAGAACTTCCGCTGATCGTCGTTTGGCCTTCAGCGGCTCGGTAGTGCCGGGTTCGTGACAGGCGGATGACCGCGTTGTGGGAAAAAGGAGACAGCGGCTCCCTGTACTTCACTCGGGCTCGCCTCAGGATTTCCCCTCGGCCGTAATTCCACCTGCAGACCCATTACTTCCCTGGGGGGGCTCGCCGGTGTCCGGCCGGCCATTTGTTTTCCCTGGTCGAAGTCGTCAGCTCCCCGATCGCGATTTTCGCCTTCGTGTATCCTCGATATCCCCTCCTCGCCCTGAAGTGGCGTTTTCAGCGGAAGTTTTCGACCACCATGATGTCGCTCTCGGCCTGGTCCAACTGCGTGTAAAGGATCCAGCGGCCGTCCCGAGAAACGGCTAAAGCGGAGTCAACAGCCTCTGTGTCGAACTGTTCGGTGAGTGAGGCGATCGTTTTTGTCTTCTTTGTGGCGAAATCGAAAAAATCAATCGTGTGGTTGTGCGGCGAATCGAGGTTCACAAAGTAAATCCCCTTCGCCGACAATGCCCAATATCCCCAATGCCCGGGTGCGACAACATTGGCAACCAGCTTTTCGTCACCGCCGTTTGCCGGCATCCGCCAGATGCCGCTGTCCGTCATTTTCGCGTAATAAAGGAACTGCCCGTCAGCCGATTCGAAAGCCGCAAATCCACCGTTTCTTGTTACCTGCCGAGCCTCTCCTCCTCCAGCTGGGATCTTCCACACTTGCAGCTGTTGGCTACGATTGGAGGTGAAATAGATCCAGCGGCCGTCGCTCGACCAACTGGGCACGACATCGTTTGAAGGGTTTCCAGTCACGCGGCGGACGGCTCCTCCGGACGCGGGGACCGTGAAAATGTCGGAGTGACCTTGGGGGCGGGCATCGAACGCGATGCGTGTGCCGTCCGGAGACCAACGCGGAGTTCCCGCCATGGGACCTCCGAAGAATGTCAACTGCAAATCGGCTGAACCGTCCGCGTTGCAGACATGGATTTCGTACGTGCCGGAGCGGTACGCCTCGTAAGCGATCTTCCTTCCGTTGGGCGAGAACTGTGGTCCGGTTTCGTGTTGTGTGGATGCGATAAGCTTTACGGGTCGGCTTACAGGCCGTGCTCCCCACGGTATCTCGAAGCGCCAGATGTTAGTGTCCTCGGATGTTTTGACATAGGCCAGACGATTGCCGAGACGGGAGACTGCAAAGGGTCGGAGCGTTCCCGGCGAGGGGTTGTCACCCCCGAATGAAAGGAACTCAGGCGTACCGCCCTCCAAGGCAATTCTCCACATCTGGAGACTGCCTCCTCGGGTCGAGGAGAATACGATGCTCTTGCTATCCGGCATCCAGGCCAGACCTGGTACCTGCCTTTGATCGAACGTGAGCCGCCTTGGCTCACCGCCGCTGACGGACGTTACGTAGACATCTGCGACACCCTCGCTGGTATATCGCGTAAAGGCTACACTCTCGCCGTCAGGCGAAAATTCCCCGCACCAGTCGGCGAGGTAGCCCTTCGGTACCGTTGTTAGTTTCCGCTTCTCGAGACTTTCAACCGATAAAGAATGGATGCTGGTGATCATGCTTTCCGGGTTCTTGTCCGGGAAGGCAATGAGCCTTCCGTCCGGCGACCAGCTCAGATTCGGATATTGCCCGTACCAGCTCCCCTGAAAGTTCAGTGAGATTAGAATACGTTCCGAGCCGCCCAGGGCGGGAACTGAAAGCAGAGTGACCTGACCTTCATGTACGCGAATAAAGGCGATGGTTCGACCGTCCGGCGACCAGGCCGGACAGACATCCATACCGGGGTGCTGAGTGAGGCGCAGTGGCTCTCCAGCTCAGATCAGCTTGACGTAGATATCGCAGTTATCGCGTCCTTCCCCCTCCCAGGCAAAGGCAATCTGATTCCCGTCGGAGGAAAATGCCGGCCACTTCTCCTGGCCAAGCAGGGTTGTGAAAGGCACGGTCCGAAGAGGGCCGGCAGGACTGCTGTTTCGAGCAGGAGTGTCGGGAAGACGATTAAAAGGACTCCACAAGGTCAGACCGGCGATCAGGGCGGCGAGCAGGGCGACAGCCGGCCAGAAGAACCGTCTTGCGGGGGGACGGACAGCACGACCTATCTCACCGAACGAGCCTGAAGAGACCGGAGCAGCCGGAGACTGAGGAAGAGACTTAGACCCGGTCAGACTTGCCTGCTCGGGTTTATTCTCGGATGTGCTGGCATCGTCCGGCCCCAGTGGTACGGCCGAGACGGCTGTAGCACCCTCCAAGACCGTGACGCTTGCCATGAATCGGTAGCCGCGCTTCGTGGCTGTCTCGATATAGCGCGGCTCTTCGGCACTGTCGCCGATCACCCGGCGCAGCTCTGCAATCGTGCGGGTAAGGGCGTTGTCGGTAACGAAAGTCCCTTTCCAAACCTCCTCGAACAGTTCCTGCTTTTGGACAATCCGTCCAGGGTGCTCCAGAAGGTAGACCAACACTTCGAAAGCGCGTGGAGTGATCCTCCGAAGCTGGCCGCCTTTTCGCACCTGCGCACTTCCGCGATTCACCGTTATATCGTCGAACGAGTAGAGCAAAAGCCCAGGCTCCCTCGCGTCTTTCATATCCAAAACCTCAAAAGGGATCAGGAGTTAGCAGGTAGTCACAAGACGGTCATCAAGTGCTCACCGTTTTGTCATGGCTGAAATCACCCTTCGGTCACTACAACTGGAAATGTCTCCCATTATAGTCCCGCCATTCGACTCTGCCCTTTACGCGGGCAAAAGGAGACAAGATTGAAAAACGAATTTGCAGCGGTTAGTGTATTTTTGCTGCTTACTCTCTCTGACTCTGTTTCACACGGTCAAGATACGGCCGAGCCGGAAAAGCAGCTTCACTTTGAATACAGGACACATGAAACGCGGGATCCGGCTCAAGCGTCTGAGGAGATCCGGGAGGGCACGACCTCGGTCGTCAGTATAGCGGCCTGTAAAGCCGCGGTCCGGCCAGAATCCGCCAACGCTGCACTGGGATACCTCAGGCAGGGCAGCGCGCGGTATGGGAAAGGGGATCTTGACGGAGCTATCAGACAATACTCCTCTGCGATCAAACAGGACCCCTGCCTGGCGCTCGCTTACAACAACCGAGGAAACG
>RPQK01000598.1 GCA_003819755.1 Acidobacteriota bacterium
CCACCGCTGTTCTGGCCAAAATGTACCAATCGCCCCCGACGGGCGCGCCGGGCTCCAGCCCGGCTGCCGGACTCTGGAGAGTCCGGCCACGATGAAAGCCCCGTTCCAATTTCGACTGGCGACAAGGCCTCGGTCGCTAAGTCGACTGAGCCGGGGGCTGGCTGGCCACTCCCTGGGAGGGTACGGCGCGACCCGTATCGGCATGAAGCACGCCGATGTGTTCGGCAGCCTGTACATCATGAGCCCGTGTTGCCTGGCCCCCCGGGGGTCCGGACCCACTAACCCTGAGCTCGAGAAGGCGCTGGAGTCGGTCAAGACGCCCGCAGATTCGGCAAACTGTCGTTCTTCCGCCAGGCTCCGCACGCTCACCAGGGCAAACCGCGTCCACTCCCGAGATTTAATCACGGCCTGAAATTGGTTGATAGCCTCGCTCCTGGTAGTGAAAGTAGTCAAAATCCGCCGGCCGGCGTGTTCCGGCGCCGTCCTGGCAGCAGACACCCGCAAACGCGCCCGTGAAATTGGGCAGGGTCGGGGGGCCCGCCTCGTCTGAAACAATGCTCGCGTCAAAAACCTGCGGCAAAGCCCGCCAGGCCTTGTCACCGGGCAGTCGGTGGGAGAAGATCAGCCGTTCATAATCCACATCCATGCGCAGCTCGACGTTCCCGGTCCCCGCCGGCAGCGGAATCGGCTCACTGAGGCTGTCGCCCACATCTGTCACGCAGGACATGACGCGCAAATGACGCCCGATCGTTTCGTCCTCGGTCAGGAACAGGTAATGAAACTTCGTGGAGTGGTAATACAGGATGAGGCCGGCGGCCTGTTGAAAATTCTCCGGATCGAATTCCATGCGCGTCGCGGCAGTAAAACAGTGGGCCTGCTGTCGGCGGGCGACGAGCGCCTGCTCAAACTGGCTGCCCACGGTCTCCCGGCCAAACAGCCGCAGGAAGCCCGGGCGTTCAGTCAGGCTCCAGAGGCGCTCGGGATGCGGCGAGCGAAGCCACTGAAAGACGATAGGCAGCTCCGGCAAATCGAAGTCCTCGCGGACAGGCGGGGCGGGGAACTCGTGTGTCGGGAGGTTTGGCGCGGGGACGCTGACTTGCGGCACACCCTGGCCGTCCTCGGTTCGCAGCCACCCATCCGGCGACCAGACCATCTTCTGGATCGCCGTCTCCCGGCCCAAGACACAGCGGCCGCGATTGGGCAGCGGCCTGCCGCACAGATAAACCATGTACGGCTCGCCGTCAGTTTCGCCGTCCTGCGTCTCCACCAGTGAGGCATGCCCCGCGCGCTGCAGCGCTATGTCCGGCCGATTGCGCGCCGACAGAACGTAGGTGTCGGGATGCACCTCGTAGGGGCCGTCAATCCGGCGCGACCGCGCCATCGTCACGGCATGGCCCCAGAACGTGCCGCCCTCGGCAACCAAAAGATGATAGTATCCGCCGCGCTTGTACAGGTGCGGCCCTTCGGTGAAGCCGATCGACGTGCCCCGGAAGATCAGCCGCCGCTGGCCGATCAATCTTCGTTCGCGCGGCGAGTATTCCTGCATCACGATGCCGGCAAAACGATTCCGGCCCGCGCGGTGGTCCCAGAGCATGTTGAGCAGGTATTTGCGGCCATCGTCGTCATGAAACAGCGACGGGTCAAACCCGCTGCTGTTCAGGTAGGTCGGCTCCGACCACTCCCCGTCGATGCGTTCGGCGGTCACCAGGTAGTTGTGAAAGTCGCGCAGCGACGCGTTTGCCGAGCCGCCGCCCGACGCCCGGCCATACCGCTTCACGTCCGTATAGATCAAGTGGAAGAGGCCGTCAGCATAAGTCAGGCACGGCGCCCAGATGCCGCAGGAGTCCGGATCACCCCGCATGTCCAACTGGCTCGCCCGTCGCAGCGGCCGGGTCAGCAGCCGCCAGTGGACCAGGTCCCTGGAGTGGTGAATCTGTACCCCGGGGTACCATTCGAAAGTGGACGTGGCAATGTAGTAATCGTCGCCCACCCGCACAATGGAAGGGTCGGGGTTGAAGCCGCGCAGAATCGGATTGTTGATGTTCATGCGTTCTTCCGCTGGCGCACGAGGGTCCACAGGACTATGGCGCCGAGGATGTCCAGAATGGGCAGGCACACGAAGAACGGCGAATAGCCGATCCGGGTCACCAGCGCTCCCACGGTCAACGTGAAAATCAGCAGCCCGAGGTTGCCCATCGTTCCTGCCATGCCGGCCACGGTCGCCACCTCGCTTCGCCGGAAAAGATCCGAGGACATGGTTATGACGGTCACCGACAGCGTCTGATGAGCAAAACCGGCCAGGCTGAAGAGCACAATCGCCACATACGGGTCATTGACTCGGCCTGCAAATGCCACACTGACCATCAGGGCCGCGCCCGTCGAGAAAGCAAGTCGTCGAGCGTTAATCAGCGAAACACCCGTGTATTTTTGCAGTGTCGCGGCTATCAAGCCCCCGAAAATGCAGCCGAAATCCGCCGCCAGGAACGGCAGCCAGGCAAACATTGCGATCTGCTTGAGGTCCCAATGCCGCTCGGTCGCAAGATACAGCGGCAGCCAGAAGGACAGCGTGCCCCACGTGGGGTCGGCCAGAAAACGCGGGATGGCGATGCCCCAGAAATTCCGCTGCCGGATGATCTCCCGGATGGACGGCCGTCCCCCCTCCGTGAGCGCCTTTTCCTGTCCGGATGTGATGTAGTCCCGCTCTTTGTCCGACAGCCACCGATGCCGTGAGGGGGGCCGATAGAGCAGCAGCCACAAACACACCCACACCAAACCCAGCCCGCCGCTGATTACGAAGGCGCTCTGCCAGTTCAGGTAAATGACGGCAAAGGCCACCAGAGGCCCCGCCAGCATTGACCCCGCCGACGCCCCAATGTTGTAGATCCCTCCCGCAAACCCCCGTTCTCGCGCGGGAAACCACTCCGCCGTCGCCTTCATTCCGGCCGGATTTGCGGATCCTTCCGCAAAGCCCATCAGCCCGCGCAGGAGCGCGAGTCCCTTCCAGGAACCCGCAAGCGCATGCGCCATGTTGATCAGGGACCAGGCCGTGGCGAAGATCGCAAATCCGATCCTTAGCCCCACGACGTCCAACATATATCCGCAGATCGGCTGAAGCATGATCATGATCTGGAAGGCGCCCGTGATCCACGAATACTGTGCTTCCGAGATGTCCAGCGAGTCTTTGAGCTGCACCTGGGCCACGGACAGCGTGTTGCGGGTCAGATAATTCAATACCGATCCCAGCATGATCAGAGTGATCATCCACCAGCGCAGCCCGGGCAGTTTGAAACCCGACGACTTCTCTCCCAGAGGCGGGGATTCGACGACCTTGGGTGTGGATGTTTCTTCCATGGGCACCACCTTGTTCGTAAGAACCAAATATCGAATATCGACTATCGAATGTCGAATGTCGAATGTCGAAGTTAGGCGCGTCAAGATCTCTGGCTTTGCAGTCGTGATGCTGGAAGCGTCGAGATCAACTTCGACATTCGACATTCGTTATTCGATGTTCGATATTCGATGTCGGTCTTGCCGACTTCCGCCAACAACAGGGGCTCCCGGTCCTCTATTGCGGCAACGCCGGTGGGGAGGCGGACATCTTGCGCACGAGGTCTTCATCGGCCTTCCGGCGCAGCTGGCGGACTTTTTCGAACTCCTTCTGAGATGCCGCCATGTCGCCCGCGGCCCGATAGACACGTCCCAGCTGGTAGTGCGCGTCAGGCTCGCTTGGATCCAGCGCGACCGCGCGCTGGAGCACGGCCATCGCCTCCTGGTACTGTTTCAAGTCTGTTAGCGCCCTTCCCAAATACACTTGGGCGACACGAAGGTCGCTTTTCAGTTGAGTCGCCTTTCGAAGAAGAGGAAGAGCGTCCGCCGGCCGGTTCTGCTTCAGCCTGATGTCGCCTAGATACGCGAGCGCTTGAGCATTATCGGGATAGAGTGAGAGCTCAACGCCGAATTCTCGTTCGGCTTCCTCGTATTGGCTCAGCTTCAAGTGCAAGAAACCCAGGCCGAAATGGAGATTGGGTTCGCTTGGCGCAATCTTGACCGCCTCCTGGAATTCCGTAAGCGCGTCCCAGGTCTTCCCGAGCCCATCAAGCGCTTGCCCCAAAAAGATATGAGCCGCAGCGGAATTGGGGTCCTGCCTTAAAATCAGCCGAAACTCGTTTTCAGCGCAAGCTCGATTCTTTGCCCAGAGGCAGCTTTGCGCCAATACCTGATGCAGTTGGATATTGGCAGGTTCGAGCCTGGCCGCCGGCTCGAGACACGTGGCGGCCTCCGCGAATCGCTCGGCGCCGTAAAGGCTAAAGCCCAGCAGAATGCGCGCCTGTTGGTTTTGCGGGTTGGCGGCCAAGGCGGCGCGGAACGGCGCGATCGCCGATTTGAAGCGGCCCTGCTTGAACTCTGCCAGGCCGAAATTCAGCTGTATCCCCGGCAGCTTGGGGTTTAGGTTAAGGGCTTTTCTGTAAGCGATGGCCGCCTCGTCAAATTTCTGCGACTTGGAGAGGATGACTCCCAGGCTGGCGAAGGCGGCCGCATTCTGGGGATCCCGCTTGGTTACCATGCGCCAGACTTTGGCGGCTTCTTCCAGCTTGCCTTGTTTTTCCAAGGCAATCGCTTCGGCAGGACTGCCGGCCTGCCCAAAGGCAGGGACAGCAAGAAGAAAGGAAAGGATCAGCCCGTGTAGCCTCCAACATTCCATACTACTGACACTAATGGCAGAAATCCGTCAAGCTCGCAACTGTCTGGTCTTCGTTCGTAGTTCCGCCTTCAGGCGGGCTTTTCCGAACAGTCGCCACCATCGGACTTGCCCGTCTGTTCGGAAAGCCCGCCTGAAGGCGGAACTACAAACGAAGAACAAATCCCTGGCGCGCGGCCGGGGAGCCTGCGCACCAGGGAAGTGGATGAAAACACGTCCGCGGGAGACCTAGAAGAATAACCTCATGCCCAGCTCCAGGTTGCGCGGGCTATTGGCGCTGGTGACCGTGCCGAAGGTGCCGCTGGTGATGCTGGCGTCAACACC
>RPQK01000599.1 GCA_003819755.1 Acidobacteriota bacterium
AGCCGGCTGGTTCTGACTTCTAATCCGTAGGTCGCCCGTTCGAGTCGGGCCAGGCGCGCCAGTTTAAATCCCACCGAATCTATTATTTCGCGCCTTCGCTCCGAGAACCAGAAACCCTGATTTTCGCCGGAGGGGTCTCGTCGAGGGGTCGTCACGAATTCTAAGCGAGCCGGGTCAGAAGCGATATAATGGCCCTCAAGAAAGAAGGCCAGGCATGAAGAGAATCCCCTTCCCGCTTCTTCTTTTCGTCCTCGCGGGGGCGGGCAAGCTGTACGCCCAAGGCACAACGACCGATGGCTTCAGAGTCGAGATGCTCAGGAATTGGACCGAGCAGAACGTGAAGTGGATCATCTGTCCAGCCGAGAAAGCGGTCTTCAAGGCGCTGACATCGGACACCGAGAGAGAGGCTTTTATCGACGCCTTTTGGTCCCGTCGGGACCCTGACCCGCAGACGACGGTCAACGAGGCCAAGCAGGAACATTACAAACGCATGGATTTTGCGGACGGACACTTCCGGGAGAATGAAACACGCGGTTCACTGACCGAGCGCGGTAGAGTCTGGGTCATGTACGGCCCACCGCGACACCGGGAGGTTCACCCCCGAACCTCGGACAACAGCTTCTCTTGCGAAATATGGCAATACGACCGAACTCCCGACATTGGCCGGAACCTGGATCTTGAATTTGCTGATCTACACAACACAGGCGAGTACCGCCTAAAAGTAACTCCTGAAAAGCGGGACGATATTTTAACCCTTTGGCCCTGCCAGGAGATGATAGCCGGAACACTTCGGTAGGTCCCTCGTTCGAGTCGGGCCAGGCGCGCCACCCTAAATCCCACCCTTAAATCACTTCTCGTTTTATCCCTCACCGCCAGAAACGGGTCGTTGATTGGTCGGGTCCGCCTAGGGTCCGTCAAACACGTTCGGCTCGTTCGAACGTGGTCCTAGCCCGGTTCAAAGGTCGCTCAAACGAGACCTGTTGCTTGGTGAAGTGAAGCTCGCCATCTGCGGCCCGGTACTATCCGGCAATCGATATTCAGTGGTCGATTCAGACCCTCATCATTCCTTCCGACGAAGGCAGCGAATCGCAGCGGGTTGTCATCGATGCTCGCACTCTCCATAAAGACCCTAGGCCGCAGGTTAAGCTTCTGGTCTGGCAGCAAAAGAGGGAGATTGTCAAATTCAATCCGGCAGTCTCCGTTCTGCCAATGTTGGAGGACCACATTAAAGGCCGGACCCAGGCCTACATTCCGGAGAATGACAGCGGGGAACCCTTCATGCTGGCTCCCATATTGGTCCTGGAATTCCTCACCGAACTCGCCTCCGAAATCGAGTGTTACGATTGGCTTGTACCCGGTCCTCACCTGCTCTTCCGCGACTTGCCTCAACCTCCACGTTTGATGAGTGTAGATTCCGAGAACGACTAGGCTCGCCACCAGTGTCACAAACGTCCCTGTCTCAACCCAGCTAGGCTCCACGGTTCAAAATATACTCCGACAGGATGACAGGGGCAGCCACCCGAACGCGCCGAGGGAGGGGTCGTCCTAGCGGGCCGTAGGGAAAACCGGAAATCGATTCGGGAGACCAGCTTGGCCCTTATAATGAGTCCTTTGGAGGGCATATATGAGAATCTCCGAGACCTGGGGCACCTTTCGCTGGATCGTTCGGGAAGGTTTCACGTTCACCCAAATAAAGGATTTAGCGGGATTGAGCGGCCTACCTGTACAGCAATTGGCGCGGTTACGGCAGACATCAAGTCACGACAGTGCTACAAAGGGAGAAAAGGGTCTCGGATCGCATGTCGACGCCAGCTATCAAGAGCGCGTCAATCTCGCTTTCAGGGCAATGGAACCGGAGTTCACGCGACCTCTCGCCGCGTGCCTCACTACCGACGAGGTACAGCTCTACGGCAATAACCACAAGAATGCTATCAACGGCGCGGCATACGTTTTGGGAACTTACCGGAGAGAGTTTTCCGACACGCACGGCTCGCGACTGGCTCCCCCGGAACTGGTGCAGCGCGCTCTCGATTGCGCCGTCTTCATCACACGAACGCTCCAGGCTTGCCGCAGAACCTCATGGGAGGTTTCGTGAAATTCGGGGCCAGTCTACCTAAATACCTTTTCGCCGCTCCATCGGCGAAAAGGTATTTAGGTAGACTGTCCCCGAATTTCCAGAATTTCCCCGGATGTTGGGAGATTTGGCCGAGCCAATCGTCGCCAGGGCGAACCTTGCGGTCATACCAGCCTTCGGCCAGAAGGCGCCGCTTTAGTGGTGCCAGGTGGCGGTCCAAGCGGTCACACAATTCTGTTTCCTCACGCGAGTAGGAATAGAAGAGTCGCAGCACAGGAAGACTCCCGATTTACGGTCATTGTAATGCCGTTTGGTCTCAATAAACCAATAATCACGCAATTCCGCAGCGGCTCAGTTCGCGCATGGAGTCGCGTTGCCGGGCATCGCTCTGGGGCGCAGGAGCTGGAGGACCTGAAGAACAGGCGACTTCTTCCTGTCTTTCAGGTCCTTCTGGGCCTTCCGGTGTTCCCTCGGCGTTCGAACGGTCCGACGGCCTTACTCGTGCGCTCGTGCTATTTGGGGGAACCGCTTCGGATTTTACGGTGCCGACTAAGAGCACCGGCGAGATACGGGCGCAGTTCGCCCGCGGGATCTCGGGAGAATCGTTCCTCCAGGACTTCGGTGGCTTCCTGGGAGGCCATCGGGACCAAACACTCGAGGGCAGTTCGAGCCTGTCGGAAATTCGAGTCGGAACTCAGCACTTCCGCACAGATTCCAATCAGCGCACCTTCTCTCGTTTCCCAGGCGTGCTGAATGAGGACACGCTCCGCGACTTCGGCAACGGCGTGTCCAGGACGTTCACCAATCAATTTGAACAGCGCTCTCAGCGCGTCGTTGGTCCCTATGTTCACCAGTCCCTGGGCACAGATTCGCACTATGTCGTTGTCGGTCGATTCGGTTCGCGCAACCAACGTGGGGATGAGGTTCTCGTCGCGCACATGACAAACCGCATAGCGCAGTGGCTCCACTTGGGCGGAAGGAGCGGCGGCCTCAATGATGTTGAGCAGTTCGCCCAGGGCAGCGGGATCCCGGGTTGCGGACAGCGCGTCCCTGCAGCACCGGTGCAGGGATAGATCGGAGAGATCGGTGGCACACTCGACCAGGGCCGGAAGTGATGCGCTAGTGCTAACGTTTCCCAAAATAGTCATCAAGTTCGCACGGGCGGTCACCTTTTGCTCGCCTCTAATTGCTTCGACGAGGGAACTCACACTGGCGACGGTGCCTTCCTCCGCCAGAAGTCCTGCCGCAAACTCCTGGACCTCGGCATCTTCGGACTTCAGAAGCTCGGCAAGGCGCCGCTGACGGGCCGAATCCCTGCTACTCAACTCTCGTCGAATTTCGTCGAGTCCGGCCTCATCCTTGCCTCGCAGTGCGCTGCTCAGACGACGCTCGAGGTAGTTGCCCGGCGCGGATGGTTGTTCTGCACCGCCCTGCCCTATCGCTGGAGTGCTGGCGGAGCTGAGGCTGGCGAACAGCACGAATACCGCAAATAGCGCTCGTTTCGGCTTAGGCATGATCCTCCTAATCAGGGAGCAGGAAAACTGGTCGAGGTGAACGTAGTGTTATCGTAAAAATAGCTGGCCGGGTAGTTTTCGAATTCCACGTACTTGCTGCTGTCGTACCCCGGAGTGAACAAATTGAAGAGATCCCCATTTTCGTAATCCAAGAGTGAATCACGGGTTGCCGTCCAATTGTTGTAGATGAGGAATCTGCCCATCGCCCCGGTTTCCTTATAGCCAATCACCAGTACCGCGTGGGCTTTCCCCTCGGTGAACGCCACTATATTCCAAAGTTCTCTGAACGGGACCCAGACCGGCAGCGTCGGTAGCGTGGTCACAAGCACGATTTGCGGTTTTCCCTCGTTATCAAGACGACCAATCAGGTCTTCGGCCACCTCGTAGTCGCTTCTGGGTAATAAGAAAAAGCTTAGGTCCGCCAGCCAGAACCCCACGTCGGACTGGGCCTGCCTTGCGATTTGTTTCTGCTGATCAGTGCTGAAGTGTTCAAACAGGGGTCCATGGAGATCGGCCCGCGATTCAAAGTACCATTTCGAATAGGCGGACATGCCCAAGCAATTCCCTTTCTCTCCAGGAAAATCCGTTGGGTTGTTTCCCACTCTGAATGAATCGACCCCCATGAAGAACGAGGTGTACTGGTTCCCAATCCTGATAGAGAGTCCGTACGGCTCAATAGTCTTGTTGTTCGCGTACTCTTCGATTCGAATGTAATAGGTCCCCGTCTCCAACGCGTCAGATCCAGTTCTTTCAATCAAGGAAAATCTGTGCGGGCCGTCGTCGTCATCGAATTGGATCTGGGCCGTCCAGCTGTCCGGTCCATAAAGCCATAACTTGGTATCTCCGCTGGCTCCGCTGGTCTCGATCCTGACGTCGGACCTCGAAGTGACGGTAAACGTCACCCAGTCCGCGTCCCCCGCCGCATGAATGGAACGACTCTGACTCTGGCCGCTATTGATCGATTTGGCCTGATCCGGGGTGTTGTCCGGCTCGTAACTGTCCCCAGCGGGAATGTCGACGGCACTGACGGAAAGGGTCAGCGTGTAAGAGTCGATTGTCGCGTCGTCCCCATACTCCCCGACGCAGATATAGTAAGTCCCCGCTTCCAACGCCCGCGAGCCGGTTCGGGTGATGAGCGAAAACCGCCCCGGACCGTCGTCGTCGTCGTATTCCATCTGAGCAGTGGAGCTGTCCGGCCCATACAGCCACATCTGGGTGTCCTCGCTCGGCCCGCTGGTCTCTATTCGCACCTCCGACCTCGCGGTCAGCGTGAACTTGGCCCAGTCCGGATCGCCGGCAGCATGGATAGAGCGCGCCTGGCCCTGGCCGCTGCTAATGATTTTGGCTGCGTTTGCGTTATTGTCCGGCTCGTAGCTATCCCTCGGCGGAGTGACCGCGGGAGTTATCGAGAGGGAGAGGTTGTATGAACCGATC
>RPQK01000600.1 GCA_003819755.1 Acidobacteriota bacterium
GCCTTGGGCCTGATTTGCTTCTGTCTTCTGATCTTCGGCGCGTTGAAGGTCGTCGCGCAGGAAAAGAAACCGAACATCAGTTTTCCCCGACCGATGGGCCGCTTCGCTGAGAAAGTCACGGCGGTCCGGGAGAGGTTCGCCGCCGAGCGGGAGCAGCTTGGTCTGAGCAACCCAGCCGAAGAATCCGGCACACCTGAAGCTGGCCTCGGAGAACCGGACTGCAGTCAAACGGGGGGCGGGGGCGGTGGATCGAGTCCTTCCGGGGCGTCAGCGAGTAGCTCGCCCTGCGGGGTTTCCTCAAAAGGGGCAGCAGTCTGGAAGGTCAACATGGGGAATCTGAACACGTACGTCGAGGATACCCCATTATGGTATCGCAGCCCGATCGGTCCATCGGTAGAGATTGTCGTGAGCCATAACTCCTTGTCTCCTGAGACCGGATCAGTCGGAAACAAGTGGCAGTTGAACTATGCAAGCTATCTCTCGAGCGCGCTGACCGGGATCACGGTTGTCATGCCGGACGGGAGGCAAGATCTTTTTACCAGTGAGGGCTCAGGTTTTCGGCCGCCCAAACGCGTCTTCAATACACTGGTCAAAGTGGCCGACAACCACTACGAGCTGAAGTTTCCGGACGGCGAGGTCTACGTCTACCGGATCCCGCCGGGGTCGGCCTCGGCCTTCATGGTCCTCGTAGAAATCAGAGACGTGCATGGACAGAAGCTCAGCTTGAGCCACGATGTCAAAGGCGCTCTGCAGACAATTACGGATGCGGAGGGCAAGATCACCACTTTCACCTACAACAGCCAAGGCCTTCTCAACAAAGTGACTGATCCGTTCGGCCGATCGGCTTCCTTCGAATATGACGGCAACAAGAACCTGACAAAGATAACCGACATGGGTGGTTACTGGACCAGTTTCGCCTACAGCTACCATTCGTCCAGCACTTATTACCTGGCGGGCCTTGGTAACCCGGGGAGAACCTGGACTTTCTACTACGAGCCTGCCGACAGCGTTTCTGGTGCGCCGGCGTATCCCGCACCGGGTGCCGCCATGGGCTTCAGTTCCCGCCTGACCGTCACTAACCCGTCCGGGAAAAAGGAGGAGTTTTTCAAAGGCGGGTCGATCTGGCACGTGAGCGCAAGGCACTACGTCGCCTATGCCAGCCCCGAGCACAACAATTACGTTAATGACGTCCCTAAGACCGTCTATGGCTTCGGCGGGTCAGGCAATATAGCGTCCGTCACCTCGCCCGAGGGGAACAGTACACACTTTGGCTACGGCCACTCTGACAGTTACGGGAGGAATACGGGCCGCATCACAGACATCACCAAGGAAGAACAGGGTAACCTCCGGTTCACTTACAACTCGATCGGCAAGGCGACGTCTGTGGAGGGGTGGTCCTATCCTCCCGCCCAGATGACCTACGCGCCGAACGGGATTGACCTCGTCAAGGTCACCGACGGACTAGGGACGACGAGCCTCACCTACAACACGACTCACGATGTCACTTCAGTCACCGACCATCTCGGCAACAAAACGACGTTCCTTTACGACGAGTACGGACACCCGACTTCGGCCATCGATCCGCTCGGCGTAACCACCAATTTCACCTACGACTCCGACCACCGCCTGTCCTCGGCAACAATAGCCGGCCAAACTGTTGCCGGCTACACTTACGATTCCATCGGCAGGATCAGGGCGTATTCGAATTCCGCCGGATTGGTCCGGACCTATGATTACAACAACCTGGATGATGTCACCAAGGTCACCTTCCCTGATGGCAAATCGGTGAACATCGCCTATTCCAGCGATATCCCGCGCCTGGTCACCAGTATCACTGACCGAGGAGGAAAGACTTCCAGAGCGACCTATGTCAGCTCTGGAGAACTGACAACGCTCACCGGCCCGGATGGGGGGCTTACCCGATTTGAGCGCGATGCGGGCGGCAACCTTGTTCGACTGGTTGATCCGAAGGGGAACGCGATCAGGTTTAATTACGACGATGACAACCAGATCGTGAAAAAGACCTTTGCAGACGGGACTTTTGTCTCGTTTGGCTATGATAAAGCGGGGCGTCTCAATTCCGTTACCAATGCGCGAGGGGCATCCGCTAGCTACTTGATGAACGCAAGCGGTCAGCCTGCTATGACGATGTATGCAGGCCTTCCTTACACCGCCCCAGTGATTTCTCAATACGACGCGTACAACCGACGGACCAGCATGATCGACGGGGCCGGCACGCGAACTTACTCCTATGACGCCGAATCGCGGATCACGGGTGTCTCCGGCCCGCTGACGAACGACGCCCGGACGTTCCAGTACGACGCCAAGGGGAGGATGACAGCATACACAGTCCAGGGGGGACAGTCGGTCGCATACACCTATGACTCGCTGGATCGTCTGGCGTCAATACGAAACGCGGCGGGAACATTTTCTTATGCTTACCTGGGCGCAAGCTCTCTGGTCCAGAAGCTGACCCGGCCCAACGGGAGTTATACCGATTACCAGTATGACAGCCTGTACCGCCTGACGGGGGTTGCGAACAAGACCTCCGCCGGGGCGATTATCAATCAGTTTCTTTACACGTATGACGAGCAGGATCTCCGCTCGTCAGAGACCATCACCGAAGGCGCTCCGCTCGGGTCTTTTCAGGCGGAGTCGACAACGTACACTCACAACCGCCTGAACCAACTTAGAACCTCCACGACCCCCGACAGGACCTTTGTCTACGACGCCGACGGTAACATGACCCAGGCGTACGCCCCGGACGGATTCCCGCTCACCATTGCCTATGACTTCGAGAACCGCCTGACGTTAATCAAGTTCGGACAGCGGGAAATCGAATACAGTTACAACGGCGACGGCATCGTCGCGAGCAAGGCGATCGAATCTGATTATGAGGCCGATTCCGAGACCAATTACGTCCTGTTCGGCAGCTTCGCTTTGCAGGAACGTGACCAGAAGAACCAGGTCACCCGAGAATATACCTGGGGAATCAATCCAGGCGGCGGGATCGGCGGATTGCTCAGCATGAACCAGAACGGGCAGGATTATTTCTACCTGTATGACGGGAAGGGCAACGTTACCGCCTTGATCAATGCTTCTCAATCTGTAGTGGCCAGCTACACATACGACCCATTCGGTCGGGTCGTGGCGAAGGCCGGAACCCTTGACCAGCCCTATCAGTTCTCGACCAAGCCCTACGACGAGAGTACCGGCCTGTCGTATTTCGGATATCGCTTCTACGCACCGTCGCTCGCAAAGTGGATGAACAGGGACCCGCTCAGCGAGTTCGCGGGTCTCAATTTGTACGAGTTTGCCGGAAACAACGCCATCAATCGATTTGATCCGGTCGGGCTCGACGATCATAGCGATGAGTGGTACGAAGGGGACCCGGCCCACCCCCAGCCCGGCGCGGAGATGCTGAAAAAGGCAATAGAAGACTTCAACCGGAAATGCCCGGCGCCTGCGCCTAAAGACCCGTCCAAAATAAAGGAGCTGCTCAAAGCGGTCCATGATGCTATTTACAACGCTGGGAAGGAGACGCACAGGGTCATTTACTCCCCTGATCCCCGTACCGGGTTTATCATCTTGCGCTGGATAAACACCATATTCGGAAAAACTCCCGCTAAAACGCCTCTGGTAAGCCCTGTTGATGTTGGGGAATGGGGTGGGGAGATCATCGATAAAGCCGCCAGAGAGCGCGAAAAGGCGTGCGACGGTTGCGGGAAGTGAAAGCTTGATGATTGGCGCTCGATGATTGTTGATTGATGGTCCTGCGTCGGTCAATCATCAATCAACAATCATCATCTACAATGGTGGTATCACCCAAACCACCGGGGACCACCATGCAGGACAAACAGAAGAACCCGCAATTTGTCTACCATTCTCGCTCGCCGCTGAACGGCGGGACACCGCCCGAGATCATCCGTCGTCAGTTCACGACTCCCGTCGATCAGTTTTACATTCGCAGCCACGGGAATATTCCGCAGGTCAACCTAAACGACTTCAGGCTGATCGTTGACGGTCTTGTCCGTCAACCCTTGACTCTGACACTTTTCGGTCTGCAGTCAGCTTTCTCGCAAAGGCGGGTTGTCGCCACGCTCCAATGTGCCGGCAACCGGCGTGACGAGTTGATGAAGCTCGAGGCCATACCAGGGGAAACCCCCTGGGGCCCCGAAGCCGTCGGAACCGCCGAATGGACGGGAGTGTGTCTGGCTGACGTTCTTCGCACAGCGGGCCTTAAACCAGAAGCCAAACATCTCGCCTTTTCCGGCTTGGACGAAATCGAGAAGCAGGGAGAGCGCTTTCTTTACGGGGGTTCTATCCCGATAGACAAGGCTTTGGGCCCGGAGGTCCTACTTGCGTTCGAGATCAACGGAAAACAGCTCCCGCCAGCGCACGGCTACCCCTTGCGCATGGTCGTCCCTGGTTACATAGGAGCCCGCAGCGGCAAGTGGCTCAGCCGTTTGACACTTCAGACTGAACCTTCACGCAATTACTACCAGGCGAAAGCCTATCGTCTGTATCCCCCCAACATGCGCCAGGAGAACGTGGTGTGGGAGGCCGGGATCGAGCTGGGCGAGTTCGCGGTCAACACGGTGATCTGCAGTCCCAAAGAAGGCGACCAGGTGGAGAAGGGCCGCGAACTGCTGCAGGGATATGCGCTGGCCGGAGGCGGACGGCGGGTCGAGCGGGTCGATGTCTCTGCGGATGGAGGAAAGAACTGGCAGTTGGCCCGGCTGGGAAACGAGGGCGATCGATGGACCTGGCGTTTTTGGGAAGCGGAAGTCGAGTTGAAACCGGGCGCGAACGAAATCGTCGCCCGAGCCTGGGATTCGGCCACTAACACCCAGCCTGAAGACCCCGCCGCCATTTGGAACTTCAAAGGCTACATGAATAACGCCTGGCACCGGGTGCGGGTGACCCGCAAGTAACGAACGCTCGCCAGAAAACCATCGACACTGCGGGGAGCTTTTATTGTGGCCGGACTCTCCAGAGTCCGGCAGCCGGGCTCA